>JANMXB010000572.1:0-5573 GCA_031380765.1 Pseudomonadota bacterium
GACGATCGCGACGAGCGTCCGGGGGTGATGTTCGCCGACATGGAACTCATCGGGGTGCCGCACCGGCTGGTGGTGTCGGAGAAAGGACTCGCAGCCGGGACCGTCGAGTACAAGGGCCGGCGCGAAGACAAGCCTTCGCTCCTGCCCGAAGGCGAAGCTGTGGCTTCGATCCGGACCAGGCTCGCGCCTGCGTGAGAACCTTCGCGGCCGCGTGCCTGATTCTTGCCTGCGGCGCGGCCCGGGCGGGAGCGCAGATTGAAGAACCGCTTGCCGCCAGCGTGCGCGCCGCGATGTCGGCCGCGGTGAGCGACCAGTCCGCGCCCTTCCTCATTTTCAAGGAGCCCGAGAACGCACGCCGATGGCTCAACGAGATGAATTCGCGCCTCTCGAAGCGCATCGCCGACCGCAAGGAGCGCACGGAACTTCTCAAGACCGTGCACCACGAGGCGATGCGCGCGGGCCTCGATCCGCAACTCGTGCTGGGCCTGATCGAGGTCGAGAGCGCCTTTCGCAAATATGCCGTGTCCCATTCGGGCGCGCAGGGCTACATGCAGGTGATGCCGTTCTGGGTGAAGCTGATCGGCCGGCCGGACCATAAACTGTTCCACCGGACGCTCAACGTACGCTATGGCTGCGTCATCCTGCGCCACTATCTGGACATCGAAAAAGGCGATTATTTTCGCGCGCTGGGCCGCTACAACGGCAGCCTTGGAAGTCCCGAGTATCCCAACCTCGTGCTGGGTGCATGGAAAGGCAAGTGGGGCTATCCAGGGGCGACCAGCTAGGCCATGAACGCGCTCACTGCGACGGGCCCGAAGATCAGTGCATGGATCGGCGCATGGTCGAGCGGCCACAGGCCGCCTGAGCGCGGCGCGATTACGCTCGGCCATCGCCGCGTCTACATCATGCCCACGCGTGTCGGAATGATGTTCGCCGCAACGCTCCTGATCATGCTTGTGGGCTCGATCAACTACGTGCTGTCGCTGGGATTCATGCTGACATTCCTGCTGGCCGGAATGGCGATCGCAGGCATGGTCCACACGGTGCGCAACCTGGCCCGGCTGGTCATCGTCACCGGCCGCGCGGAGCCGGTCTTCGCCGGTGAAGCGGCGCAGTTCCGCCTGTTCCTCGAAAACTCCGCGCCGTGGACGCGGCCGGCGGTCATGGTCCGGCACGAGGCATCCGGCGCCCAGATCGTCGCGGATGTGCCGGCCTCGGGCAGCGCGGACGTCGTCCTGCCGGTGCCCGCTGCGCGGCGCGGTTGGCTGGCGCTCGAGCGGGTGAGGCTGGAGACCCGGTATCCGCTGGGGTTGTTTCGCGCCTGGAGCAAGGTGCGGCCCGACCATCGCTGCCTCGTCTATCCACGGCCGGAAAAGTCCCCGCTGCCCGCCTCCAGCCCGGATGCGAGCTTCGGTTCGCGGCAGGCAACGTCCCAGGGCACCGACGATTTTTCCGGCCTGCGAACCTACCAGCTCGCCGACTCGCCGCGGCACGTGGCATGGAAAGCGGTGGCCAGAAGCGAGGCCATGCTCACCAAGCAGTTCAGCGGCGACGCTTCGGCCGAATTGTGGCTCGACTGGGCGCAAATCCCGGCATCGTTCGAACTGGAGGCGCGGCTCTCGCGCGTGGCCGGCTGGGTGCTGGCCGCCGAAGCCGCCGGAATGCGCTATGGCCTGCGTCTTCCCGGCGTCGAGATAGAGCCTGCGCACGGTGACGCCCATCGCACCACCTGCCTTACGGCACTGGCGCTGTTCGGGACCGAAGAGTGATTGCGGAGTGATTGCGGCAGCCGCCCATCCCCTTGCCCCCGAGCAGCGCGCGGTCACCGGGCGCGATCTGGGCTGGCTGTGCGGATGCCTCATCTTCGTCATGGCCCCGCATACGGTGCGCATCCCGTGGTGGCTCACGCTGTTTGCGGTGTGCCTGTTCGGCTGGCGCACCTATCTCGCGCTCACACAGCGGCGCCTGCCGTCGAACTGGCTGCTGCTGAGCGTCGCGGTCCTCGGCATCGCGGTGATCGGCATCGAATACCGCACGCTGTTCGGCCGCGCGTCGGGCATTGCGCTCCTGATGATGCTCGCCGGGCTGAAGCTGCTCGAAATGCGCTCGCACCGCGACGCGACGATGGTGGTGTTCCTGTGCTATTTCCTCGTGCTCACCAACTTCCTGTTCACCCAGTCGATTCCCACCGCGCTGATAATGTGCGGGGCGCTGGTCGCGATCACCGGCGCCCTCGTCTCGTTCAGCGCGCCGCAGCGCGCGCCGATGGCCAACCTGCGCACCGCCGGGCTGTTGCTTGTCCATGCGATCCCGATCGCAGCCGTGCTGTTCGTTCTCTTTCCCCGCGTACAGGGCCCGTTGTGGGGCATGCCGCAGGATGCCTATTCGGGCATCACGGGCCTGTCCGACTCGATGTCGCCGGGCACGCTGTCCCAGCTTTCGGTTTCGGACGCAGTTGCGTTTCGCGCGCTCTTCAAGGAGCGTTCGCCCACGCCGCGCCAGCTTTACTGGCGCGGCCCGGTGCTGTGGGATTTCGACGGACTCACCTGGCGGACCGGTCCGCGCCGCCTGCGCGCGCCCGACGAGGTCGCGGGCGGCGACGCTGCCTACGAGTACACGGTCATCCTGGAGCCGCACAACCGCAACTGGCTGTTCGCGCTCGAGACCGCGGCCTCCCTGCCCCCGAACGCCTGGCTCTCCAGCGACGGCCAGGTCATGTCGTACAGCGAAATCCGCAACCGCATGCGCTACGACATGCGGTCGGTCGCCGGCGGCCGGCGCGTCGACACCGAGACACCGGGAAGCCTCGCGCGCGCGAAGCTGCTGCCGCCGGGGTTCAACCCGCGCGCGGTGGCGCTCGCACAAAGCTGGCGCCGCTCGATCGCGGACGACGAGGCGCTCATGAATCACGCCATCACGTGGCTGCGCGCACAGCGATTCGTCTATACGCTTCTGCCCCCTGTGCTTGGCCGCGACAGCGTTGACGAGTTTCTCTTCGAAACCAAGCGCGGCTTCTGCGAACATTTCTCCTCGGCGTTCGTTTTCCTCATGCGCGCGGCGGGCGTGCCTGCGCGCGTGGTGACCGGCTACCAGGGGGGCGACTTCAACCCGCTCGACGGCTACATCACCGTGCGCCAGGCCGAGGCACATGCGTGGGCCGAAGTCTTCGTCGCGCAGCGCGGCTGGGTGCGCGTCGACCCCACCGCGGTCTCCATGCCGGGGCGCGTCGACTCGGGCATCGTCAATTCGGTGCCCTCCGGCGACCCGGTTCCCTTTCTGATGCGCATGGATTCGGCGTGGCTCAAGTCGCTGCGCTACAACTGGGAAGCGCTGTCCAACCAGTGGAACCTGTGGGTGCTGGGCTACAACACCGAGCGCCAGCGCGAATTCCTCACCCGGATCGGAATCACCGACGCCGACTGGCGGCACCTCGCGACCCTGCTGGTGTCGGCGGTCGGCGCGATCATGCTCGGGTTGCTCTTCTGGTCGCTCAAGCGTCTGGTGCGTCCCGACCCCGTGCAGCGATCGTGGCTTGCCTTCTGCCGCAAGCTTGCGGCGGCGGGATTGCCTCGCGCTCCGCACGAGGGGCCGCACGACTTCAGCGAACGCGCCGCGCTCCGGTTTCCCGCCGCGGCCGCTGCAATACGCCAGGTGGGCGAGCGCTATATCGAGCTGAGATATGGTGCGGCGCGCACTGACAGAGGCGTCGAGGAGCTGAGAAGATCGGTGCGGGAATTTCGACCCGCATGAGGCCTTCAATGCGCGGACTGCGCAAATTTTTCGGATTGACGCTGATGGCCTGCGCGCTCGGCCTGCAGGCCGCGCCGCCGCCGCCGCGCGCGCCGGACAGCTACGCCGGCCGCGCCGACGTCGATGAGTTCATTCGCCGCATGGTCGAGCACCACGGCTTCGCCGAACGCGAAATGCGCAGCCTGTTCAGCCATGTAAAGCGGCAGCCCGAGATCCTCAAGGCGATCCGGCCGCCGGTGTCGCCCAGGACCCGCTCATGGGCGAACTACCGGCCGATTTTCGTAAACGACCGGCATGTCGCGGAGGGATTGCGCTTCTCCGCGCAGAACGCGCAAGCGCTGGCGCGCGCCGAGCGCGAATACGGCGTGCCGCAGGAGATCATCGTCGCGATCATCGGTGTCGAAACGTTCTACGGCAGGAACATGGGGAAGTGGCGCGTGGCCGACGCGCTTGCCACCCTTGCCTTCGACTATCCGCCGCGCGCAGACTACTTTCGCGCCGAGCTCGAAACGTACCTGCTGTTCACGCGCGAAGCCGGGATCGACGCCCTCAGCGTGCTTGGTTCGTACGCGGGGGCGATCGGCATCCCCCAGTTCATGCCGCGCAGCTACCGCCTGTTTGCGGTCGATTACGACGGCGACGGCGTCGCCCGCCTGCGCTCGAGCCCGACCGACGCGATCGGGTCGGTCGCCAATTTCCTGAAGATGCACGGCTGGGTGCCCGGGGAGCCGATCGCGTATCGCGCCGAAATCGGCAGCGCGGACGCCGCATCGCTCGTCGCGGCGGGTTTGAAGCCTTCGCGCAATCTCACCGAGCTCGCGGCTGCAGGCATCGCGTTCCGCGCCGAGCCGGCGGCCAGGCCCGGCGCGCTCGGTGCGCTGATCGAGCTTGTCACGCCGGACAAACCCAGCGAATACCGCATCGGCCTGGACAACTTTTACGCGATCACGCGCTATAACCAGAGCTCGTTCTATGCCGCGGCGGTCGCCGATCTTGCAGAATCACTCCGCGCGGCGCGCGGGCGATAGGAACAGTTTTTACCTCAACCCGAATCGCCGGTGACAAACAACCGGCTTCTTGCCGCCCCGGTAATGGCGACGACGCACGGGTGCGTTACGCGTCGCTCGACTGAAATCGCGAAGAACTCCTCTACTACCTCCTCGGTTCGGCCCAGGGTTTTCACCCCGTATTGCGTTTCGATTTCGGACTCGAGAACGGTGGGGCCGATGAACACTCCCGCGCCGCGCTGTCCGAAAGCCTTCATGAGCGCGCTGTCGTCGAACTCACCGACCACCCGGGGCCGGAGCTTATTGGCCTCCCACCACCGATCCAGGCGCGCCCTGACTGCTGCATCAATCCCCGGCACCAGCATCGGAGCGCCGGACAGGCAAGCGGGAAACTTTCCCTTGAGGCTCTTGCGGAGCCGGGCGGACGCGAAAAAGCTCACGCCGGATTCCCCGAGCCGGTGGTTGAATGCGCGCACGTTCACCGAGGGCGGGATCGGTGCCCCGGCAAGGACCAGGTCCAGCCGATGCGCGGCGAGTTCCGCGAGAAGGCTGTCGAGCTTCCATTCGCGGCATACGATGCGCACGGGCGTCGAAAGACGGGTCGCGGGTTCGATCAGGCGGTAGGCGATCGTTTTGGAAAGCGCATCGGCAACGCCGACCCGGAATTCGACCGGACGGCCGCCCGCCGGGTAGTTCCGCACGGATTCCTCCAGTTCGGTGCCGAGGACGAAGATGTCCTGCGCGTAGCCGAAGGCAAGCCGTCCCGCTTCGGTGAGTTCGAGGTTGCGGCCGCGTTTGGCGAATAGCGGCGCTCCC
>JANMXB010000577.1:0-2043 GCA_031380765.1 Pseudomonadota bacterium
GCTCTCACGACGCGTCCCCACTTCACGATGTCGGCCCTGAGATGCTGCTCGAATTCGGCAGGCGTGGTCCCCACCGGCTCGAGGGCCACGCGGTTGAGGCGCTCCCGCGTCTCCGGATCGCGCAGGGCCTCGTTGATGTCGCGGCTCAACTGCTCGACGACTGCAACAGGCGTCCCCGCAGGCGCGAGAAATCCGTACCACGACTGCGTCTCGAAGCCGGGCAGCCCGGCTTCAGCCATGGTCGGTAGCTCCGGCGCGATCGCGGCGCGCTTCGGGCTGCTCACCGCAAACGCCTTGAGCTTGCCCGCCTTCACCTGCTGCATCGAAACGCCCGCGTCGAACGTGTAGCTGACCTCGCCGGCGAGCAGCGCGTTCAGTACCGGCTGGGTGCCTTTGTAGGGAATATGGATGACGTTGATGCCCCCAGCGGACTTGAACATCTCCCCGGTCAGGTGCATGGCCGACCCGTTGCCGGGCGAGCCGTAGTTGAGCTTGCCGGGATTCGCCTTTGCATAGGCGATCAGTTCGGTCACCGAGTTCGCAGGCACCGAAGGATGGACGACGAGGATGGTGAGCCCGGTGGCGGCCAGGGTTATCGGGGCGAAATCCCTGATCGGGTCGAACGGCAGCTTGTCCACGAGCGTGGCGTTGATCGTGTGCGAGGTCACCGCCAGCAAAATGGTGTAGCCATCCGGGGAGGCCTTCGCGACGATGTCGGTGCCGAGCACAGTGCCGCCGCCGGGACGGTTTTCGATGACGACGCTTTGCTTCCACTTGTCGCCGACTTTCTGGCCGACCAGGCGACCGAGGATGTCCACGGCGCCGGCGGGCGGGAAGGGCACCACGATGCGCACCGGGCGGGTGGGGAAAGCCTGTGCCGCGGCCAGCCCGGTCCAGAGCAGGGCGGCAACGATGACGAGGAAGCTCTTCAGTTCAGTCGAGGAAGAACGGGGATTCATTCGGGAAGGGTCAGGCCACGCACGCAACCGCGGTAAACATGACAAGCGCTCCCGGGTAGAGCTTGAGCGGCTGGCAGACCGCACGCGCTGGCGGCTCCTCGGAAAAGTAGGTCTTGAAGATCGCGTTGAACTGCTCGATCGTTCCCATGTCGAGCAAATAGAGCTGCAGGAACATGACGTCCTTGTAGCCGCCTCCGGCCTGTTGGAGGATCGCCCCCAGGTTCCGCAGCGCCTGATGGGCTTGCTCTTCAAACGACGGGAGCATTTCGCCGGTCACGGGCGACCTTCCGACCATCCCTGCGGTGTAGAGCATTCCGCTTGCACCCACCGTTGCCTGGGATACCGGGTTGTACATGGCTGCGGCGGCGGCTGTCTTGATGACGCGCTTCATGGAGTGGCTCGCGGCGGTATGGGCAAATGAGGAGTCTTGTGGGAGCTAATGTTCACGGCCCGCGGCGCGCGCAGCAATTACGCGCGTCCGTGTAGACGCGGCGATTAGAGGGCGGCGCTCAACGATAGGCTTCACGGCGATGGCGGATAGCAACAATGTCAATGAGACTCTTGCCGTCTGCGATTCGGTAAACAATGCGCCACTCGCCGACGCGAACGCGCCATAGATCCTGTGCGCCTTCGAGCTTTATCACGCCTGCGGGACGAGGGTTCCCGGACAATGCCTCGATTCGTTTGAGAATTCGTAGAGCCACCGGTGAATCGAGCGACCGGAGTTCCTTGCTCGCGGATCGAGCAAAAACTACAGAATAGTCAGCCACGCGCCTTGCGCTTGGCCTTCGCGACAACCAGGCGCTTTACCGTGGCCAGGGAATCGCGGGGCTCGCCGCGCCTTTGGTGCGCGATATATGCGTCAAAAAGGTCTTCCCACAGACCTTTGTGCTTTTTCAGGTCGATGAGCACAGCTTTTTTGCGGCCATTTCGATCGATCAAAAATTCGATTCCGGGCATGTTCATTTCAGTGCTCTCAGACGTAGTTTTCGGAAGTATACGCCGCCGGTTTTTCTGCCCTCTAGGCCACACCAGACGATTCCGAGAACAAATGCGTAGATGCGCGACACGCCGTTCCACTCCG
>JANMXB010000545.1:0-2256 GCA_031380765.1 Pseudomonadota bacterium
CCGCGGCCACGCCCCAGTCGTTTTCGAGCAGGTCCACGGCCGCGATCACTTCGCGCAGGATCGTGCCCGAGCCGAGCAGTTGCACCCGGCTCTTTGCCTTCGACTTGGATTACGAGAACGGGTACAACCCCTTGAGGATGCCGTCCTCGACACCCGCGGGCATTGCCGGATGCTCGTAGTTCTCGTTCATCACGGTGATGTAGTAGTACACGTCCTCCTGCCTCTCGACCATGCGCGTGAGGCCGCGCTGGATGATCACCGCCAGCTCGTAGGCAAAGGTCGGATCGTAGGAAACGCAGTTTGGGATGACCGAGGACATGATGTGGCTGTGGCCGTCCTCGTGCTGCAACCCCTCGCCGTTGAGGGTGGTCCGGCCCGCGGTGGCGCCCAGGAGGAATCCGCGCGCGCGCTGGTCGGCGGCCGCCCAGGCAAGATCACCGATGCGCTGCATCCCGAACATCGAATAGAAGATGTAGAACGGGATCATGCTGACGCCGGTCGTCGAGTACGCAGTCGCCGCTGCAATCCACGAGGAGAAGGCGCCAGCTTCGTTGATGCCTTCCTCCAGCACCTGCCCGGCCTTGTCCTCCCGGTAGTACATCACCTGGTCCTTGTCGACCGGCTCGTACTTCTGGCCTTCCTGCGAAAAAATGCCGAGCTGGCGGAACATGCCTTCCATGCCGAAGGTGCGCGCCTCATCCGGCACGATGGGCACGATGTTCTTGCCGAGGGTCTTGTCGCGCACCAGCGTCGTGAGGATGCGCACGAATGCCATGGTCGTGGAGATCTCGCGGCCTTCGGAACTCTTGAGCTGCGCTTCGAATGCTTCCAGCTTCGGCACCGGCAGCGACTGGCGGGCCTGACGGCGGCGCTGCGGCAGGAACCCGCCGAGCGCAGCCCGGCGTTCGAGCAGGTATTTCATTTCGGGGGAATCCGGCGCCGGCTTGTAGAACGGCATCTCCTCGAGTTTGTCGTCCGGGATCGGGATGTTGAAGCGGTCGCGCATCTGGCGGACGGAGTCGGTGTCCATCTTCTTCTGTTGGTGCGTGGTGTTCTTGCCTTCGCCGATCTTGCCCATGCCGTAGCCCTTGACGGTCTTTGCAAGAATGACCGTCGGCTGTCCCTTGTGCTTCACTGCCGCGGCGTACGCGGCATAGATCTTGTGCGGGTCGTGGCCGCCGCGGTTCAGGCGCCAGATATCTTCGTCGGTCATGCGCGACACCCTCTCGAGCAGGCGCGGATCCTTGCCGAAAAAGTGCTTCCTCACGAACGCGCCGTCGTTGGCCTTGTAGTTCTGGTATTCGCCGTCGACGGTGTCTTCCATCACCTTCTGCAGTGCGCCATCCTTGTCGCGCGCAAGCAACGGGTCCCAGTAAGACCCCCAGATTAGCTTGATCACGTTCCAGCCCGCGCCGCGGAAATCCGCTTCGAGTTCTTGGATGATCTTGCCGTTGCCGCGGACCGGGCCGTCGAGGCGCTGCAGATTGCAGTTGACAATGAAGACGAGATTGTCGAGTTTCTCGCGCACCGCCATGCCGATTGCCCCGAGCGATTCGGGTTCGTCCATCTCGCCGTCGCCGCAGAACACCCACACTTTGCGGTTCTCGGTGTTGGCCAGGCCCCTGGCGTGCATGTACTTCAGAAAGCGCGCCTGGTAGATCGCCTGAAGCGGGCCCAGGCCCATCGAAACCGTCGGGAATTGCCAGAAATCGGGCATGAGCCACGGGTGCGGGTAGGACGTGATGCCCTTGCCGTCCACATCGCGGCGGAAATTCAGCAGCTGTTGTTCGGTCAGTCGGCCTTCAAGGTATGCGCGGGCGTAGATGCCGGGCGCCGAGTGGCCCTGAAAGTAGATCAGGTCCCCGCCGTGATTCTCCGAGGGCGCGTGCCAGAAATGGTTGAAGCCGATGCCGAACAGGGTACCGACTGAAGCAAAACTCGCGATATGGCCGCCAAGGTCGCCCTCGGACCGGTTGGCCTTGGCCACCATCACCATGGCATTCCAGCGCGTATACGACCGGATCCGTTCCTCGAGCGCATGGTCTCCCGGTGAACGTTCCTCCATGTGAGGCGGAATCGTATTCAGGTAAGCGGTGTTAGCAGAAAACGGCAGGTACGCGCCGGACCGGCGCGCCGTGTCGATCAGTCTCTGCAACAGGAAATGGGCGCGCTCGGGTCCCTCTCGCTCCAGAACCGCCTCAAGCGCATCGAGCCACTCCTTGGTTTCCTGCGAGTCCGCGTCATTGGCCGCGGGGA
>JANMXB010000609.1:0-4060 GCA_031380765.1 Pseudomonadota bacterium
CGCCTTGCGCCCCTTGTAGACGACGCCTTCGATGTCGGTGACGAAGATGTTCTGCACGGGCATCCCAAGCTTTACGAGCAGGTCCAGGCAGGCAAGCGCGGCAGCGCCGGCGCCGGAGGTGACCAGTTTGACCTTGTCTATCTCCTTGCCGCCGACTTTCAGGCCGTTGATGATCGCGGCGCAGACGGTGATCGCGGTGCCGTGCTGGTCGTCGTGGAAGACCGGAATCTTCATGCGTTCGCGCAGCTTCCTCTCGATGTAGAAGCACTCCGGCGCCTTGATGTCCTCCAGGTTGATGCCTCCGAACGTGGGTTCCAAGGCTGCGATCATGTCGACGAGCTTGTCGGGATCGCGCTCGTCGATTTCTATGTCGAACACGTCGATGCCGGCGAATTTCTTGAACAGGACCGCCTTGCCCTCCATCACCGGCTTGGCCGCCAGCGGGCCGATGGCGCCCAGGCCCAGAACCGCCGTGCCATTGGTGATCACGCCGATCAGATTGCCGCGCGCGGTGAGATTGATTGCCTCCCTCGGGTCGCGGACGATCTCCTCGCACGCCGCGGCGACACCAGGCGTATAGGCAAGGGCAAGGTCGCGCTGGTTGGTGAGTTGCTTGGTCGGCAGGATGGAGATCTTGCCCGGGCGCGGCAGGCGATGGTATTCCAGCGCGCTCTTTTTCAGCTCTTCTTCCACTCACTCGCTCCCGGCTGCCGGCGGGGCGCCGACGCTTTTTTATCTCTGAAATTATACCCCCAGCGCTCGGATAGGCCCCTGCGACAGACCCTTGCCTCGCGCCTGTCCGTATAATCAGGCGACTCCTGGAATCCACACTGATGCCTGTCCGCGAACCCATCGGCATTCCGCAGCATCGCCTGCTGACCGCGGCACGCGCCGCAGAAATCCAGCCGTTCGAAGTCATGGAAGTGCTCGCGCGCGCCAACGAGCTCGAGCGCGCCGGGCGCCACATCGTGCGCATGGAGATCGGCGAGCCCGATTTTACGGCGCCGGAAACGGTCGTCGAAGCGGCCGCCCGTGCGATGCGTGACGGGCTCACCGCCTATACCCCGGCGCTGGGACTCACGGAGCTGCGCGAAGCCATCGCCGGCTTTTACGCGCAGCGCTACGGCGTGAACGTCCCGCCAGATCGAATCGCTGTAACGGCGGGCGCGTCCGGTGCATTGCTGCTGACCCTTGCCGCTTTGATCGATCCGGGCGACGAGGTGCTGGTGCCCGATCCGGGCTATCCCTGCTACCGGCATTTCGTGCGTGCTTTCGAAGGCGTGGCGCGGGCGCTTCCGCTGGCCGCCGAGGCGGATTTCCAGCCGACCGGCGCGCAGGTAGAAGCCGCGTGGGGGCCGCGAACCAAAGCGCTGATCGTGGGCTCGCCCTCAAATCCGACCGGCACGCTCATCGCGCCCGCGGAGCTCGCGCGAATCGCGCGCTTTGTCGCCAGCCGCGGAGGCATCCTGATCGCCGACGAGATCTATCACGGCCTCGTGTATACCGACCGCCTGAACACCGCGCTGGGACTGCCGGGGAACATCGTCGTGATCAACAGTTTTTCCAAGTATTTCTGCATGACCGGCTGGCGGCTCGGCTGGGCAGTGCTGCCGCCCGCCCTGGTGCGCGCATTCGAGAAACTTGCGCAGCATTTTTTTATCTGTCCGCCAACGCTGTCGCAGCGTGCTGCCCTCGCCGCGTTCCTACCCGAGACCATCGGAATCCTGGAGGAGCGCAGGGACGAGTTCCGCAAACGCCGCGATTTCCTCGTTCCCGGGCTGGAGCGCATTGGCTTTGGCGTGCCGGCCCGCCCGAATGGCGCTTTCTACGTTTATGCCGACTGCGCGCCTTTCCACGCCGACGCGAAAGCATTCACATTCGATGTACTGCTGGAGCAGGCGGGTGTCGCGGCAACGCCGGGAACCGACTTTGGCGCGAACGCAACGCAACGATTCGTGCGCTTCGCTTACACGCGCAGCATGGACGAAATCGAAGAAGGGATCAGCAGGATCCGGCGCGTGTGTGCCGGCGGGGACTAGACGTCTAGATCGCCCGGCGCAGCTTGGCCACGGCCTGTTCGAGGCGCGAGCGCTCGGAGAGCACCTGCCTGGCGTACATCGAGGTGGGCTCCTCGAAAGCGCCCGCATAGGCCTGCAGGGCGTTTTCGGTTCCGCCGAACCGGCGGATGTACTCACGCAGCACCTGCGCTCCGACCAGGATATTCACTTCGGGATCGAGCAGCGCTTCATCGCCGCCAAGCTCGACCAGCTTCTCTTTGTGAAACTTCGGGATTATCTGCATCAGGCCTTTGGCGCCGAAAGTGCTCTCGGCCACCGGATTGAATCTCGACTCGATGCAGATGACCGCAAGGATCAGCAAGGGATCGACCGACGTTTCCTTCCCCACCCGGTACGCCGCAGCGACGAAACCGCCCACCGCCTCCTGCGCGACGCGATACCGCTTGGATAGCATCTCGGTCACCGCTTTTTGCTCGCGCTCCCTGGGCGAGAGCACGGGAGGCTGAATCGGCCCGGCCGAAAAATTGACCCCTGGAGGAACAGTCGCCCGCAAAGCCACGGCGGCCTGGGAGAGAAGTACGTCATGCGACACCGAGATAAGCGCAGCGCGTGAAGTGGGGTGCGCAGCAGCGGCCAACACCACGAATCCCAACAGCGCAAGCAACGCCTGCGCCATGGCGCGGGCACGTAAGATCGCGCCTGCCTGCGATTGATGCTCGTGTAAATCTTGCAATGAGTGCGATGCGATCATGGTGTTCTCTCCTGAGGCTTCACCCGCCGTCGACCACCTAAGCAATCCCGGCGCCAAGAATCTAAGCGGCACGGTCGGCGGAAACGCGAAACCTGGGTAGTTGGATCGGTCCGGCGGCTGCCGGGGACCCGTCCGATACCATTGCCGGCCGGGAAAATACCCGGGCGAAGGATCGGCCAAATGAACCTAAAAAGCCATTGTGCAGTGCAATGAGCGGCATTTTATAGGAAATTCCCTCAATTAGTCAATAACTTCACCTCTTTCACGCAAGCCCTTGTTGCGCATCGCAAAAACCATGGCCGCTGTGGGCTTGAATTTCTTTGTTGAGCCGACTGAAGCCCGGTAAAATAAGTACGTCAGTCGATCCGGGCGAGTCCTTCGCCCGGAAGAAATGAAGACTCGCGGACCAGCCTTGGTCGCCCGGTGCTACGACGCGACCGAGGCGGTCCGCAGAGCTTCGAGGGCCAGGCTCGGAGCTTACGCTTCGAGCCACCTTCCCCTCCGGTTCCCGGTTACGGCCGGGAGCCGGTTGGGAAAGGCCAGGCAGCTGCTGGATTCAGCGCGGTACGCGCGCCGGGTATCGCAGCGGTCGACGGCCGTACAACTGGTGCTGGCGCCATCGGGGCTACCTGAACAGCCTTTTTTGCAGGCTTCCTAGCCACTTTCTTGGTGGCAGCTTTTTTCGGCTTTACGGCCGATTTTTTCTTCTTAGCTGCCTTTTTATTTTTTTTTTCGGCTTTCTTTTTTTTGCCTGCGGCCTTTTTCTTGGCGGGTTTTTTAGCCGCTTTCTTCTTTTTCGAGGCCTTCTTTTTGGTGGCCTTTTTCTTGGCTGATTTTTTCGCTGCTTTCTTTTTGGCTTTTGCCATGACTAGCTCCTATCAAGTTATTGCACAGAAAGAGCCCGGCCCGAAACGGCCCGGACTATCCAACCGCCCGGCCGGATGGCCGAACAGATTGAATTCTTTGCCGCACCTTCTCACGCATCTATTCACTTTGCGTTCTTCGCGAGCACGTCCTGGTAGAGCACTTCCGGATCCAGCCGGATCCCCCCCTCCCAGGTAACGGTCGCGGACTCGGGGTCCACCACCACCTTCTCGAACTCACGCACGTCGCGCCACAGCTTGAAGGCGCCGATCTCGAGCAGGTTGCCAAGGAACACGCTGCCCTCAAGGCCGTCGTCGAAACGCAGCCAGAGCTTGTAGTCGTCTTCCGCCTTGCACGCAGTCACTCGATGCATCATTCGCTCCCTCCTGTTGCCCGCCCAAGGATCAAATACCGGGGGGCAATAAAA
>JANMXB010000634.1:0-8554 GCA_031380765.1 Pseudomonadota bacterium
GCCGAGCCCGCTCATCGCGGCGATTTCCGAGGGCGCGCTCGCGCTTGCCTCGTATACGCCCCACCGCGATGCGATCCACGCAAGCCGCAAACTAGAAAGCATTGAGGACGCGAATGCACCGCCGCGGCCGCCCGGCGAAGCGCGCGGCGGCAGCCGCCTGATCGCCGACCAGGCGGCGTGCCCGTTCCGCGCGTTCGCTTGCCACCGGCTGGGCGCCGAAGCACTCGAGGCGCCGCACGCGGGGCTCGATGCGCTGGAGCGCGGCTCGCTCGTCCACCAGGTCCTCGCGGCAGCCTGGCAGGAACTCGAGACCAGGCATGGGCTGGTCGGCACCGCGGAAAAAGACCTGCGCCAATTGCTCGCGGCCGCCGCGGACGCGGCCGTCGCGCGCCAGAAGCGCGAGCGGCCGACGACGCTTGCGGGCCGCTTCGCCGAAATCGAGAAGCGGCGCCTCGCGCAAATCGCGTTCGATTGGCTCATGCTCGAGCGCTCGCGCGGCGACTTCAGCGTATTCGCCACAGAAGCGAAGCGCACGCTCGAAATCGGCGGCCTGCAGCTCGGCGCCCGCCTCGATCGCGTCGACGAGACCGCCGGCGGGGAGCGCATCGTGATCGATTACAAGACACGCGCGCCGGGCGCGAGTGCCTGGATCGGCGAGCGGCCGGACGAGCCGCAGCTTCCGCTGTACCTGCTGGCGGCCGAGCCCACCGCGCGCGCCATCGCGTTTGCGCAGGTGAGGGCGGGCGACATGAAGTTCGTTTCGCTTGCGGCCGACAAGCACCTCCTGCCGGAGGCGCAAGTGCTGCCCAACGGCCGCCTCAAGCGCGCCGAGCAAAGCTGGGGCGAGCAGGTCGAAGCGTGGAAGACGGAGCTCGAGCGGCTCGCGCGCGCCTTTGCTGGCGGCGAGGCGACGGTCGACCCGAAGCCCGGCGCCTGCGACTACTGCGACCAGAAGCCGTTCTGCCGCATCCACGAGCGCAAAGGCGGGATCGGCGATGGGGAGGACGAGGCATGACGGGCAAGCCCCTGCCTCCCGACCACGCCGCACGCAAGCGCGCGCTCGACCCGGCACGCTCGTTCATCGTGCAGGCGCCGGCGGGCTCGGGCAAGACCGAGCTCCTGATCGAGCGTTTCCTCGCGCTGCTCGGTACCGTGAACGATCCCGAGGAGGTCGTCGCGATCACCTTCACGCGCAAGGCCGCGGCCGAGATGCGCCAGCGCGTGCTGAAGAAACTGGCCGCGCGCGGCGACCCGCTCGCGTCGAACCCGGCGCGGCTGCGCATCCAGACGATCGATTCGCTCTGCGCGTCGCTTGCGCGCCAGATGCCGGTGCTCTCGCGCTTGGGCGCGCTGCCCGAAACCATCGAGGACGCGAGCGCCCTTTACGAGGCCGCGGCGCTCGCCACGCTCGGGCTGGTCGAGGAGGCCGAAAGCGGGAACGCGAGCCTCGCGGCGCCGCAGGTCGAGCGCCTGCTCACGCACCTGGACAACGATCTGGGGCGCGTCGCGAGCCTCGTTGCCGGCATGCTCGCCAGGCGCGACCACTGGATCCGGCATCTCAAGCGCATGGATCGCGAGAAACTCGAGGCCGCGCTGGACGCAGAGCGCAAGCGCGTCTGCGCTTTGGCGAAAACGCACTACCCGGGCAAGGATCCGGGCGCGCAGAGCGCGTGGGAGGCGCTGGCCAAGTCGTTGCTCAGGGAAGACGGCGGATGGCGCCTGCGCTCGCCGGAGGCTAAAGGCTACTCCGGCGACGGCGAAGCGCGCGAGCCCTTGCGGCGCGTGCTCCGGATGATCTGCGCGCTGCCGCCGGGGCGCTACACCGACGCGCAGGCCGCGGTGCTCGAGGCGATCGCCGGCCTGCTGCCGCACGCGATCGCGCAGCTGCAGCTCGTTTTCCAGGCACGCGGGGAGGTCGATTTCACCGAGGTTTCGCAGCGCGCGCTGCGCGCCCTGGGCAGCGAAGGCGAGCCGACCGACCTCGCGCTCGCGCTCGACTACCGCATCCGGCACCTGCTCATCGACGAGTTCCAGGACACCTCGATCAGCCAGTACGAACTCGTCGCGCGCTTGACCGAGGGCTGGGAGCCCGGGGACGCGCGCACCGTGTTCGCGGTCGGCGATCCGATGCAGTCGATCTACCGGTTTCGCGAGGCCGAGGTCGGCCTCTTTCTCGAGGCCAGGCGCGGCGGCATCGGCAGCGTAGCCCTCGAGCCGATCGAGCTCACCGCGAACTTCCGCTCGCAGGCCGGCATCGTCGAGTGGCTGAACGAAACCTTTTCCGGCGTGATGCCGCGCAGGGAGGACGCGATCGCGGGCGCGGTCGCGTACCGGCCGTCGGTGGCCGTGAATGCCCGGCTCCCGGACACCGCGGTCACGGTGCACGCCTTCGTCGAGCCTCCGCGCAGCAATGCGCGCGTACGCGAAGCCGCACGCGTCGTCGACATCGTGCGTGAAGCACACCGGGCGGCGGAGCGGTCGACCGTTGCGATCCTCGTGCGCACGCGTACGCACCTTGCCGAGATCGTGCCCAGGCTCAAGGCGGCAGGACTCGCCTTTCGCGCGGTGGAGATCGAGCAGCTCGCGCATCGGCCTGTCGTGCAGGACCTGCTCGCGCTCACGCACGCGCTTGCGCACCCGGGAGATCGCCTTGCTTGGCTTTCAGTGCTGCGGGCACCGTGGTGCGGCCTGACGCTCGAAGACCTCGCGCGACTTGCGGAAGGCCGCGAGGAGACGATTTTCGAGCTGGTGGCCGGCGAATCGGACCTTGCGCGCCTGTCGGCCGACGGGCGCGCGCGCCTGGAGCGGACCGTGGCGGTCCTGCGCGAGTGCGTGGCCAATCGCCTCCGCGGCAGCCTGCGCGACGCAGTAGAGGGCGCGTGGCTCGCCTTGGGCGGCCCGGCGTGCGTCGCGGACGAAACCGACCTGGAAGACGCGAGCATCTACCTCGACCACCTGGAAGCGCGCGAGGAAGCGGGCGCCCTTGGTGAACGGTTCGATGCGACGTTGGAGAAGCTCTACGCGCTGCCCGACGTGCATGCCGGCGAGCGCCTGCAGGTCATGACGATCCACAAGGCCAAGGGCCTCGAGTTCGACCACGTGATCCTGCCCGGGCTCGCGCGTGCGCCGCGCAGCGATGATCGCAGGCTTTTCCTGTGGACCGAAACGGCGGGCAGCGAGGCCCCCGGCCTGCTGGTCGCGCCGATCCAGGAGGCCGGCGCCGACAATGATGCGATCTATGCGTGGCTGCAGGGACTTGAAGGCGCCAAGGCCGACCTCGAAGCCGGGCGTCTTCTGTACGTGGCCGCCACGCGTGCGCGCCAGCGCCTGCACCTGCTCGGGGAGGCGTGCCTCAAGGACGGCGAGCTCCGGTTGCCCGCGTCGAAGTCGCTGCTGGCCAAGCTGTGGCCCGTGGTGCGCCCCGTTTTCGACGCGGCCGTGCCTTCGCAGCCGCATGCGCAACCGGTGATCCGCGAGTTGCCGGACCAGGCGCTTATCCGCCTTGCGTCGGGGTGGCGCCTGCCGCCGCCTCCCGCGGGCGTCGCCTGGTCCGCGCCGCGCGAAGAAATCCGCCCGCAGGCGGACATCGAATTCTCCTGGGCTGGCGAGACCGCGCGCCATGTCGGCTCGGTGGCGCACCGCTGGCTGCAGCGCATGGCCGAGGACGCGCTGCGCGGCTGGGACGCGCAGCGCGTCGCCGGCCTCGATGCGCGGATCGCCAGGGAGCTCGCCGCGCGTGGCGTGGCGGCGGGCGAAATCGCGACTGCGCGATCACGCGTGCTCGAGGCGCTCTCCAATGCCCTCGCGGATGAGCGCGGCCGATGGCTGCTCGGGCCCCGCGACCAGGCGGTGAGCGAGCTGCGCCTGCGCACCGCGAAGGACGGACGCCTGCGCACGCTCATCATCGATCGAACTTTCTTCGATGGCGGCATTCGCTGGGTCGTCGATTTCAAGACCAGCAGCCACGAAGGCGCCGGGCTCGAAGCCTTTCTCGACGCAGAGCGCGTGCGCTATGCGCCGCAGCTCGGGCGCTACGCCGAAGCCCTCGGCAGCGCACGGCTGGGGCTTTATTTTCCGATGCTGCGCGGCTGGAGGGAGTGGGAGTAGTTCCGCTAATTTCGGAACATTTATTTAAAATCTCCGCGCCAGTACTGGCTCTTGGAGAAAATTTGTGCCGATACCGGTACATATTGCGGCCCGGCAGGCAGTCTTCCCCGCCCGGCCCGACGGCCGGGTTCGTGTAGGACGGCTGCGCACTTTTCACTCTATGCGACCCAGCGCACGGAGCCGCACGGCGCGGCTGGTTATCCTTTGCCGCAACGACGGAGGTGACGCGATGAAAGCAACTCGAATTTTTCTGGCGCTGGGTGCGGTCTTCCTGCTTGGCGGCGGTACCGCGCTGGCGCAAACGCCTGCCCTGGCGAATCCCGCCATGGCTTCCAATGCGCCCAGCGCGTCCATGCTGTCGCCTGAACAGGCAGCGAGCCGTTACCGGCAGGCCGAGATGCTCGAGCGCAACCGTGATCTGCGCGCCGCATTCAACGCGTATACCGAAGCGGGCGAAGCCGGCAATGGCCTGGCGCAGAAGAAGCTCGGCGACATCTACAGCAGCGGCAATGCGGTTGTCGAGCGCGATTACGAGGCCGCGCTCAAGTGGTATTTCAAGGCGCGCGAGCAGGGCATCGAAATCCCGAAGCCGCTCACCTATCCGGCCACTCCCGTGGGCAGCCTGTCGCGATAAGCGGGGCCATGCAAGCCGGTCCCTGGCCCGGATGAAAGCGTTTTCCCCCGTTGCCGTTTTCCTGTGCCTGCTCTGCGGATGCTCGACCAATCCGATCACCGGGCGCGAGCAGATGGTCGACCTTCCCGCCGCGCAGGTCCACGCCGAAGCCGGGTACGCGTTGTCCAAGAGCGCCAAGAGGATGGCCGAAACCGAAGCCCGGATGGCGGCGTGCACGGACCCTTGCCAAGCCCGGCAGCGGCGCTTCGGTGCGCGCGTGGCCGAGATCGGCAAGACGCTGGAGGCCGCGGCGCGCGACATGTCGCCCGAGTCCGTGGAGCGCATAGGAGCGTTCGACATCGGCGTGGATCCCGAAATGGACGTGGCCACCGCGTCGAGCGCCGGAGGCCGCATCGCCCTGGGCGCCGGCCTTGCGCGCCTGGAGCCGAATGACGACGTCATCGCCTTTCTCATCGCGCGCGAAATGGCGCACGTGATCGCGCGCCACGACGAGGAGGATTCGGGCGCGCGCATCTTCTTTTCGGCCGTCACCGCGCTATTGCCCATCGCCCTGGTCGCAAGGCTTGTCGCGTCGATGGTCGGATCCGGCGCGATGATGGGCAGCTGGGCGGGCGAGCAACGCCGCGAGGCCGATGAAATCGCTCTCGCATTGCTGGTCCGGACCGGACGCACGGTTCATGGCGTAGGCACGAGCCTCGCCAGCGGCCTTATGACGCAGCACATGCCCGCGGATGAGTGGACAATCCGCTACAAGGAGTCGGCCGAGCGCGTCGCGCCGGTCGCGGAGGCGGCGCCGAAAAATGCGAATTTCGAGGACTGGCTGGCGCGCCAAAGCGTCCTGAGCATCGAGCGTTTCGCCGCTTGCGTAAGGGAGGGCACGCCGGGGCGCAGCCAGGCAGAGGTGCTTGCACGGCGCCGCGAATGCATGGGGGGCGCGGCTTAACCCTGCACAGGCGGGACCGAACGGCCGATAATGCGCCTGTGCGCAAATCGGCTCTCCGGGCGTGCCTTGCCGGACACCTCCTCCCAGCCGTGCTGGCCGGATGTGCCACCAATCCGGTCACCGGCCGTGAGCAGATCGTGGCGGTTCCCGCGGCGCAGGTCCACGCCGACATAGCCTTCGTCCTGTCCAGCGGCGCGCGGCGGATCACCAGTGCGCTGCCCTGCTGGCCGTCGTGTCGCGACGAGGAGCTGCTGGCGAAGTTCACGGCGCAGGTGGAGAGGGTCAGCGCCGAACTGGAGACCGCGGCGCGCAGCCTTGCGCCGGACGCGTTTACCCGCATCGAATCGTTCCGGGTCAGCGTGGAACCGGAGTTGGGCATCGCCACAGGGTCGAGCGCCAGCGGGCGCATTGCGCTGGGTTCGGGGCTCGCGCATCTGGAGCCGGCCGATGACGTCACGGCATTTCTTGTCGCGCGCGAAATGGCGCACGTGATTGCGCGTCATGACGAAGAGGATTCCGGCGCGCGGATATTCTCTTCCGCGCTCACCACGCTGGTCCCCGGCTTCAGCCTGGTGGTCAAATTCCTTGCTTCCGCGGTGGGCGGGGGCGCATTGATGCGCACCTGGGCGGCCGAACAAAGGCGCGAAGCCGACGATATCGCGGTTGCGCTCCTCGAGCGCGCCGGCCGCTCCGCGGCAACCGTCGCGCGAAGCCTTGCGGAGGGTCTGAAACAGGACCGCCTGCCCAGTGGCGATTGGGCAACGCGTTTCGCCGAGTCGGCCGCGCGCGTCGCCCTTCTTGCCGAGCTGCCGCCGCGGTACGCCGACTTCGGCGACTGAAAACGCCAGCCTGTCGCGATACTGACGCCGCGGTAGCACCCTATTGTTGCGTCGCGGCGTGCATGCCGCAGGGTCCTGCGCATAGCATCGACGCTTCACGCCAGGGGAGGCATCGATGAGTTCATTTTCAGTCAACGGCAAGAAAGTCCAGGCCGACGTAGCGCCCGACACTCCGCTCCTGTGGGTCGTCCGCGACTCACTCGGGATGACCGGGACCAAGTTCGGCTGCGGCGCGGCATTGTGCGGCGCCTGCACGGTGCACGTTAACGGGATGCCCGTGCGCTCCTGCGTCACGCCGGTTTCCGCGGTGGAAGGCAAGAAAGTCACCACCATCGAGGGCGTTGGAAAATCGAGCGCGGGCAAGGCGGTCCAGGCGGCGTGGATTCAGCACGACGTGCCGCAATGCGGCTACTGCCAGAGCGGGCAGATCATGAGCGCGGTGGCGCTCCTCGAATCCAAGCCCCGCCCGACCGACGCCGATATCGACGCCGCGATGGCGGGCAACATCTGCCGCTGCGGGACTTACGGGCGCATCCGCGCGGCCATTCACACCGCCGCCGTCACCAAGACCAAGGGAGCCTGATCATGAACCAGCTCAAGAGCACGGTCGTGAACCCCGGACGCCGCAATTTTCTCAAAGTGGGCGCGGCGGTAAGCGGCGGCCTCGTCATCGGCGTTACGCTGCCCGAAGCCTTTGCCGCGGCGCCGGTCACCACCTCCATGCCGAACGCGTGGATCAAGATCGGCAGCGACAACACCGTCACCATCTATTCGGCGCGCTCGGAGATGGGGCAGGGCGTCTACACGGCCCTGCCCACGCTCGTGGCCGAAGAACTCGAAGTGGACCTCAACAAGATCAAGGTCGAAGTCGCACCGGCCGGCGAGGTCTACATCAACATGCTGCTCGGCGGCCAGCTCACCGGGGGCTCGACTTCCGTGGCCGACGGCTACGACAAACTGCGCGTTGCCGGCGCTCAGGCGCGCATGATGCTCGTCTCGGCCGCCGCGCAGAAGTGGGGTGTCGACGAGTCGAAGGTCACGGCGCGCAACGGCGCGGTATTCGGGCCGAAGGGCTTGCGCGCAACCTACGGCGAGCTGGCCGAGGCCGCGTCGAAGCTCCCGGTCCCGAAGGAACCGAAGCTCAAGGACGCGAAAAATTTCCGCTACGTCGGAAAATCGATCAAGCGCCTGGACACCCCGTCCAAGGTGAACGGCACGGCGGAATTCGGCATCGACGTGAAGGTTCCCGGCATGCTCTACGCGTCGCTCGCCCAATGTCCGGTGATCGGCGGCAAGGTGGTGAGCTTCGACGCCACGAAAGCGAACGCGATGCCGGGCGTGAAGAAGGTGGTGCAGATCACCGACGGCGTCGCTGTGGTGGCCGATTCGTGGTGGCGCGCGAAAACCGCGCGCGATGCGATTGTCATCAACTGGGACGAGGGCCCCGCCAAAGCCATGAGCTCGGCTTCGGTGGCCGCGGGACTGAAGGCCGCGTCGGCCAGCCCCGGCGCGGTGTTCAAGAAGCAGGGCGACTACGATGCCGGCATGAAGGGCGCGGCCAAAACGCTCGAGGCTTCCTACGAGATGCCGTTCCTGTCGCACTCGCCGATGGAGCCGATGAATTTCACGGCCGACGTGAGAAGCGACTCGTGCCTGCTCGTCGGCCCCACGCAGTTCCAGCAGATGGCCGAAGGCGTGGCCGCGCAGATGCTCGGCATGAAGCCCTCGCAGATCACCGTGCGCACGACTTTCCTCGGCGGCGGCTTCGGGCGCCGGATCGACGTGGACTTCGTCACCCAGGCGATCGAAATCTCGAAGGCCGTCGGCGCGCCGGTCAAACTGGTGTGGACACGCGAAGACGACATGACGCACGACTTCTATCGTCCGACCAGCGTGCACCAGATCTCCGGCGGGCTGGATGCGGCGGGTAAGCCCGTGGCGATGAAATTTCACCTCACCTCGTCTTCGGTGACGGCGCGCCTGTTCCCGCCTTTCGTGAAGGACGGGCTCGACCCGTTCATGCTCGAGGCC
>JANMXB010000552.1:0-14597 GCA_031380765.1 Pseudomonadota bacterium
CGCACAGGCCGTCGGCTCGCCGGCACCCCACGCCGGTGTTCCTGGCCGATCGATCAGGGCCAGCTCGACCTTGGGCATGTCGGGGAATCGCGCGATCGGGTAGGACGCCCAGTCCACGCTCAGCACCTTCGAGCGGTCCCACTTCACGGTCTCCATCAGCGTCCGGCTCACCGTTTGTTGCACGCCGCCCTCGACCTGGTTCGCTACGCCGTCGGGGTTCACCATCTCCCCGCAATCGTGGCTCAAGCAGATCCGCCGGACCTTGATCTCCCCGGTTGCCTTGTTCACCTCGACCTCGGCGACCGCGGCGACATAGGTGATTGCGTTGTTGTACCGAAGATAGGAGATCCCGCGGCCTTTCACGATGTTGCCCGACCCCGCATCGGGGTTTGGCCCCGCCCGCTTCTGCCAGCCTGCGAGCTTCGCCGCCGCCTGGATGACATCGGAGGCGCGCGAGTCCTTGAGGTAGCGCATGCGGAACTCGACCGGATCGACGCCTGCCGCGCTGGCCAGCTCGTCCATGAACGACTCGTTGGCGAAGCTGTTCTCGATGCGGCCGGGACTGCGCAAGTGCGACGAGCGGAAGAACGCCTCGGCCACATGCTTGGTGTTCACTTTCACGTTGGCGATCTGGTAGGGCTGTCCGGAGTTCTGGAACAGGAACCCGATCCAGTTGCCCGGCCGCGGAATGCCGACGTCCGTTGCGGCCAGCAAGGGAAAATCGAGCGGCTTGAACGCAACGATATGGTTGAGCGCGATGTAGAACTCGCTCGACCACGCCACGACGTTGCCCTGGGCGTCCAATCCGGCCTCGAAATCCATGGTGCGCGGCGGGCTCTTTGGCGAACGCGCTGTTTCGTCGGCGCGCGTCCACTGCAGGCGGACGGGCTTGCCGATCAGCTGCGCGATCACGGCTGCGTCGGCCGCGGCGTCCTCGGTGCCGTTGCGGCCGTAGCATCCCGCCCCTTCGATGAACGTGAGCCGGATTGCGCTTTGCGGCAGGCCCGTGATCAGCGACAGCTCATGCTGCATCGAGTGCGTCGCCTGCGACGACGTCCACACCGTCAGCTTGCCGTCCTTGAAGTCCGCGACCGCGCAGGACGGGCCGATCGTCGCGTGCGTCTGCACTGCGAAGTCATAGGTTGCCTTGACGCGCTTCGCGGCCCCACCGAGGGCTTCGGCGACATTGCCCGCGCTCTGGGTGACGTCCTCCTTCGCGATCGGGCGCTTCCTCCAGGTTTCGAACACCGTGGCCTGGTCCGGCAATCCGGTGCCCATGCCCCAGCTCACCTTTAGGGCGCGCGCGGCTTTGATCGCGCCCCATTCGGAGCGCGCTACCACTGCGACAAAGTTGCCCTTGCGCACCGTCTGCACGAACCCGTTCACCTTGCGTGCGGCCGAGTCGTCGACCGTCAGCACTTTTGCGCCGATATCGTCCGGGCGTACCACGCGCGCATGCAGCATGCCTGGCAGCCTCACGTCGTGGACGTATTCGAACTCGCCGGTGACCTTGGCCGGGATGTCAACGCGCGGGATGGAGCGCCCGATCACTTTGTACTGCGGCGCCTTCTTCATCTCGGCTTTGGGATCGACCTGCATTTGCAACCCGTTGCCCAGCAGTTCGTTATAGCGCACCGCCAAGGCGGGGTTGGTCTTCACGCGGACGACGCCATCCTCGACGATGAGGTCTGCAACCGGCACCCCGAGCCGTTGCGCTGCGCGATCAACCAGGATCTTGCGTGCACTGGCCGCTGCGCGGCGCAGTTCGGTCCCGCCCTGGGAGATCGTTAGGTTTGCGCCGGTCATCCATTGATCCGGCGTGGTTGCGGTGTCGCCCATCACCATCTCGATGCGCTCGAACGCGACGTCCAGCTCTTCCGCGGCCATCTGGGCCAGTGCAGTGCGGGTGCCGGTCCCGAGGTCGACCTTGCCCGAGTACACGGTAATGCGATTGTCCGGCGAAATGCTGAGCCAGGAGTCGACCGCCTCCTTCGCGACCGATTTCGGCGCGCGCAGCGCGGGTCCGGAGCTTGCGCCCGCCGCGGTTGCGCCCATCATCGAAAACCCGATTGCGAGCGCGCCGCTGGCCTTCAGGAATTCGCGGCGATCAAAGGTGTTTTTCAGGATCATGGCCGCCTCCGCTCAGGTCGACGCCGCGCGTTTCACCGCGGCGACGATGCGTTGATGGGTCCCGCAGCGGCAGAGGTTGCCAGCGAGCGCGTCACGAATCTCTGCATCGCTCGGGTTGCGGTTCTTCGCCAGCAGCGCGGCTGAAGTCATGATCATGCCGTTCGCGCAATAGCCGCACTGCGCGGCCTGCTCGGTGATGAAAGCCTGCTGCAGCGTCCCGGGCTTTGCGACGGTGCCGAGGCCTTCGAGCGTGGTGACCTCGCCCTTGACCGCGCTTACCGGGATCGTGCAAGAGCGCACCGCCTCGCCATTCAAGTGCACGGTGCAGGCGCCGCACTGGCCGAGGCCGCAGCCGAATCGCGGGCCGCGCAACGCAAGGTTGTCGCGCAGCACGTAGAGAAGCGGCGTATCGCTGTCGGCATCGACCGAACGGGGCTTGCCGTTGACCTTGAGGTTGTAGCGCGCCATGGAAAGTCTCCTTTGTTGGTTTTCAGCCGCGGCAAGAGTCTACGCTGCGCGATTTCCACCGACAATCGAAATTTCTCAATCTGAAATATGAATGGTGCAATGAAGAGCAAGCGTAATGGGTGGTCAAAGCCCGAGTCGTTGCCAGATTGTCGAGACTGCGCCGGCCTGGTTCAGCGTATAGAAGTGCAGCCCCGGTGCGCCTTCGGTGAGCAGCTTGTCGCACAGCGACGTCACCACGTCGAGCCCGAATGAGCGGATCGACGCCGTGTCGTCGCGGTAGCCCTCCATCTTCAGGCGCATCCAGCGCGGGATCTCCGCGCCGCAGGCATCCGAAAAGCGCGCGAGCTGCGAAAAATTCCCGATCGGCATGATGCCCGGCACGATCGGCACCGTGATGCCGGCCGCCTCGCATTCGTCCACGAAGCGGAAGTAGGCGTCCGGGTTGTAGAAGTACTGCGTCATTGCCGCATTGGCGCCGGCGTCGATCTTGCGCCTGAAGTTCTTGACTTCGTCGGCGGCGTTGCGCGTCTGCGGGTGGTACTCCGGGTAGCAGGCGACCTCGATATCGAACCAGTCGCCGGTCGTTTCGCGGATGAAGGCGACGAGCTCGTTGGCATACCGGAGCTCGCCGGCCATCGCCACGCCCGAGGGCAGGTCGCCGCGCAAGGCGACGATATGGCGGATGCCGCTTTCCTTGTAGCGCGAGAGGATCGCCTTGATCTCGGCCTTCGAGGAGGCCACGCAGGACAGATGCGGCGCGGCCTCGTGGCCTGCCGCGCGGATCTCCAGCACCGTGTCGAGCGTCCCCTGTTGCGTCGAGCCGCCGGCGCCGAAAGTGCAGGAAAAAAAGCGCGGCTTCAGTTGCGCGAGCTGTTGCCAGGTCGTGCGCAGCTTCGCCTTGCCTTCCGGCGTCTTCGGCGGGAAGAACTCGAAGCTGAAGGTGCGCGGATGCTTGCGCTGGGACTCCACCTTAGTACCGGTAGTGGTCCGTCTTGTACGGGCCGCTCTTCGCCACGCCGATGTACGTCGCTTGTGCATCGGTGAGTTCGGTGAGCTGCGCATTGAGCTTCCTGAGCTGCAGGCGCGCGACCTTTTCATCCAGGTGCTTGGGCAGCGTGTAGACCCCCACCGGGTACTTCGCCGTGTTGGTGAACAGTTCGATCTGCGCGATCGTCTGGTTGGCGAACGAAGAGCTCATCACGTACGAAGGGTGCCCGGTGCCGCAGCCGAGGTTCACCAGGCGCCCCTTGGCGAGCAGGATGATTCTCTTGCCCGCCTTGCCATCGACAGCAGGGAAGATCACATGGTCGACCTGCGGCTTGATCTCGTCCCACTCATATGCCGAGAGCGACGCGACATCGATCTCGTTGTCGAAGTGGCCGATGTTGCAGACGATGGCCTGATCCTTCATCCTCTTCATGTGATCATGCGTGATCACGTGGAAGTTGCCGGTGGCCGAGACGAAGATGTCGGCCTTGTCCGCGGCATAGTCCATGGTGACGACACGGTAGCCTTCCATCGCCGCCTGCAGCGCGCAGATCGGGTCGATCTCGGTGACCCAGACCTGGGCCGACAGCGCGCGCAGCGCCTGCGCGGAGCCCTTGCCCACGTCGCCGTAGCCGCAGACCAGCGCGACCTTGCCCGCGATCATCACGTCGGTGGCGCGCTTGATCCCGTCGACCAGCGACTCGCGGCAGCCGTAGAGGTTGTCGAATTTCGACTTGGTGACCGAGTCGTTGACGTTGATCGCGGGGAAGGCCAGACGCCCTTCCTTGTGCAACTGGTACAAGCGGTGCACGCCGGTGGTCGTTTACACGGTCACGCCTTTGATCGCGGCGAGGCGCGTGGAGTACCACTTCGAATCTTTGGCCAGTTTCGCCTTGATAGAGGCGAACAGGCACTCCTCTTCTTCGCTGCCCGGCTTCGCAATGACCGACGCATCGCTTTCGGCCTTCGCGCCCAGGTGCAGGAGCAGCGTAGCGTCACCACCGTCGTCGAGAATCATGTTCGACAGCGCCCCCTTGGGCCACTCGAAGATGCTATGCGTGTAGTCCCAGTATTCTGTCAGCGATTCGCCCTTGACGGCGAAAACCGGCGTGCCGCCAGAGGCAATGGCCGCGGCGGCGTGATCCTGCGTCGAGTAGATGTTGCACGAAGCCCAGCGGACATCGGCGCCAAGGGCTTCGAGCGTCTCGATCAGCACCGCGGTCTGGACGGTCATGTGGAGCGACCCCGTGATCCGGGCGCCGCGCAGCGGCTGGACGGCCGCGAACTCCTCGCGGATCGCCATGAGGCCGGGCATTTCGGTCTCGGCAATGGCGATTTCCTTGCGGCCCCAGTCGGCGAGGGCAAGGTCGGCTACTTTGAAATCGGTGAAGCCCGCAGGGGCTTGCTTGGCTACTTTGGCTGGCTTGAGAACTGCGCTCATCACGCGCTCCTTTCGTTTAAGAAAAAAGTTCGTGAGCGCCGTTGCGGTGAAAATGTCCCGAGCCTAGCGACCGATTGCTGGACAGTAGAACCGGTCGTTGCAACGCTCCTCGGGAACCCACTATTCTACGCGAATCGCCGCCATTTCTGAAGACCCCCATCCAATGAACACAGACCGCAGCCGGGCCAACGCCGCAGCCCTCGAACGCATCGTTGCCGTAGACCCGAAGTGGACGGCGGTGCGCCTGGCGAGCGAGGCAACCGGGCTTCGCGACCGCGTGCTGCTGCATGCCGGCCCGCCGCTTCCCGATCCGAAGAACCTTCCGCCCCCCATGCTGAATTCAGCGGTGCTCGCGTGCCTGTACGAAGGTTGGGCGCATGACGACAACGAAGCCGAAAAGTTGATTGCGAGTGGCGAGGTGAAGCTCGAGCCATCGTTTACGCGACGCGTTTCTACCCCGTTGGTATCGATGGTCTCGGCGCGTACGACGGTCGCGGTAATAGAAGACGCGAATTCGAAAGCAGCGTGGTTTGCGTTTCTCGGCACCGGTGGCGGTGCGCAGATGCGCTTCGGCGCGCGCGACCGCGCGATCCTCGGGCGGCTGCAATTTCGCGAGCGGGAACTGCTGCCGGGATTTTCCGAACTGCTTTCGGAGCCGGTCGATTTGCTGTCGATCGCAAGGTCCGCACTCACCGAGGGCGACGACCTGCACAATCGATTGTCTAGCGCGACCGCGGTGCTCCACGCGGTGCTCGGCACGCGTAAGACGGAATCTGCCACTGCGCAGGCCACGCTGCGCACGGTGCTGGAAGCGCCGCTCTACTTCCTCAATTTCTGGATGCCGGCCTGCGCGTTGATGCTCGACGCCGCGGCCGGCGTGAAAGGCTCGAGCGTCGTCACAAAACTCTCGGCCAACGGCCAGGTCACCGGCATTCAACTGGCGGGAATGCCAGGGCGCTGGTTCACCGCGCCCGCGGCGCTGGTGCAGGGTCCTTTCATGAAGGGCGCGCCGGACAATCCGCAATTCCCGCCGGCGACCGGCGATAGCGGGATCATCGATGCGTTCGGTCTCGGCGGCCAGGTCCTGCGCCGCGCGCCGAGCCTGCTCGCCGCATTCGAGCCGTGGCTCGCGAAGGATGACGAGCAGCGTGCTCTGGCCCAACTCTGCGGACGTCATCCCGTGCTGGGGGTGCCGGTGGGTCTGGATGCCTTCGCGGTGACTGACACCGGCAAATCACCTTTGCTTTCCACCGGCATGGTGTCCGCGGATGGCCGCGGATTGCTTGGGCGCGGTATTTGTGCGATGCCGGTCGCGCTGTTCAGTGAGGCTGTCGCTGCGCTACCGATGTCAGGAAGTTAGCTGAAGAGCCGCGCCATTACTGGAGGAAGCGAACAAATATGTCAGTAGCTCAAGTTCGCCGCCACGTTTGCTCCGTAACGCGCGCGGCTTACCGAAGCTCATCCCCTGATTATCGGGGAGGTTGGGGACTTCTTATGCTGCTGCCTTAAGCGCCAGCGCCTTGTCCGTCGCTTCCCACGTGAACTCCGGCTCGTCGCGGCCGAAGTGGCCGTAGGCGGCGGTCTTCTCGTAGATCGGGCGCAGGAGATCGAGCATCTGGATGATGCCTTTCGGGCGCAGGTCGAAATTCGCCAGCACCAGCTTCGCGAGCGCCTCGTCGGAGATCTTGCCGGTGCCCTTGGTGGTGACCATCACACTGGTGGGTTGCGCCACACCGATCGCGTAGGAGACCTGCACCAGGCACTCGGTTGCCAGGCCGGCGGCGACGATATTTTTCGCCACGTAGCGCGCGGCGTAAGCGGCGGAGCGGTCCACTTTCGAGGGATCCTTGCCGGAGAACGCGCCGCCACCGTGCGGGGCGGAGCCGCCGTAGGTGTCGACGATGATCTTGCGCCCGGTGAGCCCGCAGTCGCCCTTGGGGCCGCCGATCTCGAACGCGCCGGTCGGATTGACGAGGTACTTGATCTGGCCTTTGACCAGGTTTTTCGGCAGCACCGGCTTGATGATCTGCTCGATGACGGCTTCCTGGATCTGGTTGTGCGTGAGGCCCGGAGCATGCTGGGTGGAAAGCACCACGGTGTCGATCGAATGCGGCTTGCCTTTTTCGTATCGGATGGTGACCTGCGATTTCGCGTCCGGGCGCAGCCAGGGAAGACGGCCGTCGCGGCGCACTTCCGCCTGGCGCTCCACCAGCCGGTGGGAGAGGTAGATCGCCATCGGCATGAGGCTGGCGGTTTCGTCGCACGCGTAGCCGAACATGAGGCCCTGGTCGCCCGCGCCCTGGTCCAGGTCGAGGCCGCTGCCTTCGTTGACGCCCTGTGCAATGTGCTGCGACTGCTCGCCATAGGCGACGATCACCGTGCAGGTGTCTGCATCGAAACCGATCGTGGCGTCGTTGTAGCCGATGCGCTTGATAGTCTTTCTCACGACTTCCCGGTAATCGATATGTTTCGCGTTGGTCGTGATTTCCCCCGCGAGGACGACGAGGTTGTCCTTCACCAGCGTCTCCGCTGCGACGCGGGAGCGGGGGTCCTGGGCTAGAATCGCGTCGAGAACCGCGTCCGAAATCTGGTCTGCAACCTTGTCCGGGTGTCCTTCAGAGACCGACTCGGAGGTGAAGAGAAAATCGCTCATGCCGCGCACCGCCTGAAAAGAATGAGAAGAAGGGTCAAAAAAGAGCCGGCAAGGATACCAAATCTTTGCTGATTCCCCAAACATTTCCGGGGTTTGCATAGGCCTATGGGGCGCACCCTCATGCGGCTTGCCGCGGCGATGCCGCTGCCGCTCGCGCATGCCGCAGGCTGGCTGCTCGGCTGGCTTATGTATATGGTGTCGCCGCGTTACCGTGCGCACCTGACTGAAAACCTCGCCGCGGCAGGTTACGGCGCCGATCCGCGCGTGCGGCGCGAGGCCGTTGCAGCGGCAGGGTGCCTCCTCACCGAATTGCCGGCGCTGTGGCTGCGTCCCCATGCCGAAGTTGCGGCACTGGTTCGCGAAGTGCAAGGCTGGGATCTGGTCGGCGAAGCCCGTGCGGCGGGACGTGGAATCGTGTTCCTCACGCCGCACCTGGGTTGTTTCGAGATCAGCGCGCAGTACGGCGCGTTCCATTTTCCGATGACGATCATGTACCGGCCGCCCAGGCTCGCCTGGCTCAACCCTTTCATGCTCGCCGGACGAGCGCGGCCGGGTGTGAAGCTCGCGACCGCCGATCGCAGCGGCGTGCGCGAACTGCTCGCGGCGTTGAAGCGCCATGAGGCGATCGGGATCCTCCCCGACCAGGTGCCGGGAGAAGGCGAGGGCGAGTGGGCGGCCTTCTTCGGCAAGCCCGCTTACACGATGACGCTCGCACCGCGGCTGGCGATGCGCGACAACGTGGTGTGCCTGATTGCATTCGCGCGCCGCCTGCCGTGGGGCCGCGGCTACGCCCTTTCGATCCGCAAGCTTGGCGAAGAGTTGCCCGGTGAATCCCAGGCACGGCGCCTGAACCGGTGCCTCGAAGACCTGATCCGCGAATGCCCTGCGCAATACCTTTGGGGATACAACCGCCACAAGACCCCGGCAGGGGCCGAGGGCCCGCAGTGAGCCGCATCGTCTTCTCGCTGATGTGGGTTGTGCACTGGCTGCCGCTCGGCGTGCAGGCCGCGATCGGCAACTTGGCCGGCACGCTGGCGTTCTGGTTGATCCCGGCGCGGCGCAAAGTCATTCGCGTGAATCTCGCGCTGTGCTTTCCCACCATGCCTGTGGCCGAGCGCGAGCGTCTCGGGCGGGAGCATTTCCGCCTCTTCATGCGCAGCTTCGTCGAGCGCGGACTGGTCTGGTGGGCTTCGAAGGAAAGGTTCCTGCGCCACATGAAGCTCGAGGGTGGCGAGCATTTGCGCGCGCTCGCCGGAAAGCCCGTGATCCTGCTCGCGCCGCATTTCGTCGGCGTCGACGCGGCGTGCACGCGCGTGTCCTGCGATTTTCCCCTCGCGGGCATGTACCAGCACCAGAAGGACCCGGTGTTCGATGCGCTGCTGCTGCGCGGGCGGACCCGGTTCCAGCCGACCGGCCTGGCGATCTCGCGCCAGGGCGGCGTGCGCCAAGTGCTGGCCGCGCTCAAGGCATGCATTCCGGTGTATTTCGCTCCGGACCTCGACTTCGGCCGCAAGGACGCGGTCTTCGTTCCGTTTTTCGGCGTCCCGGCGGCGACGGTCACAAGCGTTCCGCGCCTCGCCAAGGCGACCGGGGCCAGCGTCGTTCCAGTGGTCACGCGCATCCTGCCCGGCGGCGCGGGATACATGACCACGATTCTGCCCGCGCTCGAGGATTTCCCCACCGGCGACATCGAGGCCGACACTCGCCGCATCAACGCCTTCATCGAAGAGCAGGTCCTCAAGATGCCCGAGCAGTACTACTGGGTGCACAAGCGGTTCAAGACGCGGCCCGAGGGGGAGCCTTCGCCGTATGCATAAAAACGCGCCTAGAATCGGGCCATGAAAGTGGCGTTCACGAAGATGCAGGGCGCGGGCAACGATTTCGTCGTGATCGACGCGACTTCGCGGGCCTTCGAGCTTACCGGCGCACAGCTGAAGGCGCTCGCCGACCGGCGCCTGGGCGTTGGCTGCGACCAGGTCCTGGTGGTCGAGAAGGCTGCCGGCCGGGAGGCGGATTTTCGTTACCGGATCTTCAACGCCGACGGCGGCGAGGTCGAGCAGTGCGGCAACGGCGCGCGCTGCTTCGTGAAGTTCGTACACGAGCGCGGCCTGACGCAGAAAAAGCGGATCCGCGTGGAAACCCTTTCCGGACCCATCGAGCCACGGCTCGAGGAAGACGGCGAGGTGACGGTCAACATGGGCGCGCCGGTCTTCGAACTCGTGCGCGTTCCGTTCACCGCTGTGAAGCCCGGCCTGGTGCAATCCATCAGTGTGTCCGGCAGCCCGGTCGAAGTCGCGGTGCTGTCGATGGGCAACCCGCACGCTGTGCAGGTAGTGCCCGATGTCGATGCGGCGCCGGTGACGACACAGGGCCCGCTGATCGAGCGCCACCCGCAGTTTCCCAACCGGGTGAACGCCGGCTACATGCAGGTCGTGGACCGGCATTCGATACGCTTGCGGGTATTCGAGCGGGGCGCCGGCGAAACGCTCGCCTGCGGCACTGGCGCATGCGCCGCGGTGGTGGCAGGAATCGAACGCGGCTTGCTCGACTCGCCGGTGACAGTGGCGACACGCGGCGGGCGATTGACCATAGCTTGGGCAGGCGGCGACAATCCGGTATGGATGAAGGGCCCGGCCATCTCAGTCTTCGAGGGAACCATTGAACTCTGACGAAGTAGCGCAGTACCTGAAAGACCATCCCCAGTCGTTTGCGCAGTCGCTCGCGCATTTATTCGACAGTCATCCCGAGCTTCTCGAATCGATCAACGTCCCGCATCCGTATGGCGGCCACGCCATCCCCCTGTCCGAGCGGCAGACGCTCGGCCTGCGCGAGAAGGTCAAGCTGCTCGAGGGCAAGCTCTCCGAGCTGATCCAGTTCGGCGAAGAGAACGATGCGATCAGCGAAAAGGTGCATCGCGTTTCCTCGGCGCTGCTCGGCGCGAAGAATTTCGCCGCAGTGGCGCACGCGCTTTACTTCCATTTGCGCGAGGATTTCGCCGTGCCGCACGTGGCGCTGCGGCTCTGGGGCCAGACGCTCCTTGATGGCACGCTCGAAGGGGCGCCGATCTCGGACGCACAGCGCGCCCTGGTCGACACCATGGGCGCGCCGCAGTGCGGGCCCGCGGAGGGCAGTGCATTCCTGCCATGGTTTCGCGAGTCCGCCGAGCATGTGCGCTCCATCGCGCTGATTCCCCTGGGCACGACCAAGCCCTTCGGCCTGCTTGCGCTCGGCAGCGAAGACCCGCATCGCTTCTATCCGGAGATGGGCACGCTGTACCTGCGCCGCATCGGAGAACTCGCGGCGGCTGCGCTCAGCTCGAGACTGTGACGGCCGCCGGCGTGGCAGAGACGAATCCCGCCACGCACCCCGACGCCAGCCTCGTGCGGGAGTACCTGGCGTCCCTTGCGCACCAGAGGCAGCTGGCCCCGGTCACCGTATCGAACTATGCGCGCAGCCTCGCGGAGTTGCTCCACCTCCTCGGCACTGCCCGGCTGAAGTCGCTCGACAACGCGCAGGTGCGCCGCTCGATCGCCCGGCTGCACTCCACCGGTCTTTCGCCGCGAGCCCTGGCGAACAGGCTTTCGGCGTGGCGCGGGTTGTATCACTGGCTCGTGCGTCACAAAGGCCATACCGCGAATCCCTGCCAGGGCGTGAGGGCCCCCAAGCCGCCGCGTACTTTGCCCAAAGCGCTGTCGGTGGAAGCCGTGCAGCGGCTGCTGGACGCACCGCCCGGCGACGCGCTCGAACTCGTGCGCGACCACGCGATGTTCGAACTGATGTATTCCTCCGGGCTGCGGCGCGCCGAACTGCTGTCCCTCGATTGCGGGGATGGACGGCTCGACCTGAATGAGGGCCTCGTCACGGTCACCGGCAAAGGCGCGAAGACGCGCACCATCCCGGTAGGCGCAAAAGCGCGCGACGCGCTTGCGGCCTGGCTCGCCGTGCGCGCGCAGCTCGCGGTGCCGGAAGAAAAGGCGCTCTTTGTCGGCGCGCGAGGCCGGCGCATTTCGGGTTCCACGCTGGCGGTGCGGCTAAACGCCTGGGCGCAGGCGCAAGGTGCAGGCGGCCGCGTGCACCCGCACATGCTGCGCCACTCGTTTGCGAGCCATGTACTGCAGTCCTCGCAAGACCTGCGCGCCGTCCAGGAGATGCTCGGCCACGCAAGCATCTCGACCACGCAGATTTACACGCATCTCGATTTCCAGGCTCTGGCCAAGGTCTACGACGCAGCCCACCCGCGGGCGAAAAAGAAATGAGTGCCCTAACCCCGGGCACCACCGTGGCGCCGCGCTCCCCCGCGGAACTGTTCTTCGCCTTCATGAAGCTCGGCCTGCAGGGATTCGGCGGCGTGCTGCCGGTGGCGCGCCATGCGCTGGTGGAGGACTACCGCTGGCTCACGATGGAGGAATTCACCGACATCGTGTCGCGCTGCCAGGCGCTGCCCGGGCCGAACATCGTCAATGTGTCGATCTGCATCGGCGGCCGTCATTTCGGCGCGCGCGGCGCGATTGCCGCCAGTGCCGGGCTCCTCGCTGCGCCGTTCGTACTGCTGCTCGCACTGGTTGCGCTCTACTCCGGCTATTCGCAGGAACCGGTCGTGAGCAATGCACTGCGGGGTGCCTCGGCAGTGGCCGCCGGCCTGATTCTCGGCACCGTGCTGCGCATGGCCTCGTCGCCGCGTCTGCGCACCTGGCGTGCCCTCTTCGGCGTGGCGGCATTTGCGGCGGTGTCCTGGCTGCGGCTGCCGTTGGCCCTCGTGCTCGCGGTCATCATTCCTCTTTCGATCGCAGCGGCATGGTTAGCGCGTCGGGTGACCCAATGATCGAGCGCCTCGGCATCCTCGCGCTGGATTTCGCCATGCTTTCGCTGCTTTCGGTAGGGGGTGCCAGCTCGGTGCTGCCCGAAATGCATCGCAGCCTGGTCGAAGTGCACGGCTGGATGACGAGCACGGAATTCGCCGAGCTGTATGCGCTCGCGCAGGCCTCGCCGGGCCCCAACGTGCTGGTCGTGAGCCTGTTCGGCTGGCAGGCGGCCGGGCTGGCCGGGGCGATCGTCACGACGCTCGCGATGGTCATTCCGTCCAGCGTGCTCACTTTCTATGCCGACCGCCTGCTCTGGCGCTCCGCGGGTGCGGCGGCCTGGCGCGAAATCATCGACAACGCGCTTGCGCCGATCACGGTCGGCCTGATCGCGGCCTCCGGCGTGCTGGTCGCCAGTGCGAACGCCAGCCATGTCATGTCCCTTCTGCTGACGGCGGCGTGCGCGCTCATCAGCTGGCGCACGAAGTTCCATCCCCTCTGGATGATCGCGGTGGGTGCAGCGGCGGGCATTGCGGGTCTCGTATGAGCGCGCGCGACACTTCGCCGGTGATCGTATTAAAAGCGGGTCGCGAAAAATCGCTGAAGCGGCGTCATCCCTGGGTATTTTCCGGTGCGATCGAAAAAGTCATCGGCGACCCGCAGAGCGGGGACACCGTGCTGGTGCGCAGCGCCGAGGGCCAGCCGCTCGGGTTGGCCGCGTACAGCCCCCAATCGCAGATCCGTGGCCGCATGTGGACCTTCGACGCCGCGGCAAAGGTCGACGCCGCGTTCCTGCGCGACCGCGTCAAAATTGCACTCAAGCTGCGCGAGCGCCTCCCGCTCGGAGCGCACACCAATGCAATGCGCCTGGTGCATGGCGAGTCCGACGGCTTGCCCGGCCTGATCGTAGACCGCTATGCGGACGTGCTCGTCGCGCAATTCCTGTCGGCCGGCATGGAGCGCTGGCGCGATTGCGTTCTCGATGCGCTCGTGGAACTCACGAGCTGCGAAGCGGTGTTCGAGCGCTCGGATGCCGAAGTGCGCACGCTGGAAGGGCTGCCGGAACGCGCCGGGTTCGTGCGCGGCAACAGCGACGCGGCGCGCTGCGCGATCAGCGAGCATGGCCTGACTTTCCGGGTCGACGTGGCGGCGGGGCAGAAGACCGGCTTCTTCCTCGACCAGCGCGCCAACCGGCTGCGGGTGAGGGAGATCTCGGCGGGAAGGGACGTGCTCGATTGCTTCTGCTACACGGGAGGTTTTGCGATTGCGTCGCTTGCGGGCGGGGCCAGGGAAGTCGTGGCCATCGACAGTTCCGGACCGGCCATCGCGGTCGCGCGCGAAAATCTCGCCGCCAATGCGCTCGACGCCTCGTGCCTGGAGTTCAAGGAAGCGGATGTGTTCCTGCACCTGCGCGAATTGCGCAACCGCGGCGAGAAATTCGACCTCATCATCCTCGACCCGCCCAAGTTCGCGCCGACCGCGGCGCAGGTGGAAAACGCCTCGCGCGCCTACAAGGACATCAACCTTCTTGCGCTCAAATTGCTCGCGCCCGGGGGGCTGCTCGCGACCTTCTCGTGTTCCGGGGGGATCTCGCCCGATCTCTTCCAGAAGATCGTCGCGGGCGCGGCGCTCGACGCGGGGGCGGATGCGAAGATCATCGAGCGCTTCGGGCCGGCGGCCGATCATCCGGTTGCGCTGGAGTTTCCCGAGGGCGACTACCTGAAGGGCCTATTGGTTTACCGCAGCTGAAATGCCGTTTATGGCAATCTAACTGCCTTGACGTTGGCTTTGGTATTGAATTTACGGAAATAGAAGCCGAACTTTCCTAGCGCCCAGCGACCCACGGCGCCCGGCGGCCCACGCATTTCTCCAGCATGTCCGTCTGGGCATATCTGCCTGGCGCGAGCCGGGATTCAGGGTCCGCCATCAGCGCTCCCGCAACGCGCGCTGCTGCATCTTGTTCACCGGCTTAAGCAGATAGTCGAGCACCGACTTTCGACCGGTCAGCACGTCGGCGGTGGCCGTCATTCCCGGAATCACCGGAAGGCTCTTGCCCTGGAACGCAATCACGCTCGAATCGGTGCGGATGTGCGCGATGTAATACGGCTCCCCCTGCTGC
>JANMXB010000657.1:0-14830 GCA_031380765.1 Pseudomonadota bacterium
CGAACGTGCTGTTGACGAAGAAGGCGGTCGCGAAATTCGAGGAGATGTTCAAATGAGCGCGCCGAAGAGATACAATCCCGAGCAGCTCATGAACGTCGTGCTCGCGCCGATCGTCTCGGAGAAGAGCACGCTGGTGGCCGACAAGCACGAGCAGGTCGTGTTCCGTGTCGCAGACGCCGCCACCAAGCCCCTGATCAAGGCTGCCGTCGAGTTGCTCTTCAAGGTCAAGGTCGAGTCGGTCCAGGTGCTCAGCGTCAAGGGCAAGGAAAAGCGCTTCGGCCGCATGCAGGGTCGCCGGCGCAGCTGGAAAAAAGCCTACGTGTGCCTCGCGCCGGGGCAGGAAATCAACTTCGGAGCGCTCGAGTAAACCATGGCACTCATCAAGGTAAAACCCACTTCGCCGGGCCGCAGGTCGCTGGTGAAGGTCGTCAGTCCGGATCTCCACAAGGGCGCACCGTACGCGCCCCTGCTGTCTGCGCAGAGCAAGAAGGCGGGCAGGAACAACCACGGCCGCATCACGATGCGCCACCAGGGTGGCGGCCACAAGCAGCACTACCGGATCATCGACTTCAAGCGCGGCAAGGATGCGATCGTGGCCAAGGTCGAACGCCTCGAATACGATCCCAACCGCAGCGCGAACCTAGCTCTGCTTTTGTACGCAGATGGCGAGCGCCGCTACATCATCGCGCCCAAGGGAGTAAGTGTGGATACCCAGCTGGTTTCCGGTCCCGAGGCGCCGATCAAGGCGGGCAACGCCCTGCCGTTGCGCAACATTCCGGTCGGCACCACGATCCATTGCATTGAAATGCTGCCGGGCAAGGGTGCGCAAATCGCACGCTCCGCGGGGGCCAGCGTGCAGTTGCTTGCGCGCGAAGGCAGCTACGCGCAATTACGGCTGCGCTCCGGCGAGATCCGCAAGGTGCATGTCGATTGCCGGGCGACCATCGGCGAAGTCGGCAATGAGGAGCACAACCTGCGCTCCATCGGAAAAGCGGGCGCCAAGCGCTGGCGCGGGATCCGTCCGACGGTCCGCGGCGTGGCAATGAACCCGATCGATCATCCCCACGGCGGCGGCGAAGGCCGTACGTCTTCCGGGCGGCCTCCCGTTTCTCCGTGGGGCACCCAGAGCAAGGGTTTCAAGACTCGGCGGAACAAGCGGACGCAAGGCATGATCGTCCGCGACCGTCGCCGGTCATAACGAGGCGCGAGGAAAAAAATGGCGCGTTCAATCAAGAAGGGTCCCTTCGTGGACCACCACCTGCTCGACAAGGTCGACGCGATCCGCGGCACGAACGACAAGCGGCCGATCAAGACCTGGTCGCGTCGCTCGACGATCGTGCCCGATTTCGTGGGCCTGACGATTGCCGTGCACAACGGCAAGCAGCACATTCCCGTGTTCGTCACGGAAAACATGGTCGGCCACAAGCTCGGGGAGTTTGCGCTTACGCGAACCTTCAAGGGCCACTCGGCCGACAAGAAGACTTCCGGTACGCCCACTGCGGCGCCAAAGAAGTAAGGAGCACTCATGGAAACCAAAGCATCCTTGCGCGGAGCGCGCCTGTCGGCGCAGAAGGGCCGGCTGGTCGCGGACCAGATACGCGGATTGCCCGTGGACCGGGCGCTCAACGTGCTCCAGTTCAGCCCCAAAAAGGGCGCCGTGCTGATCAAGAAGGTGCTCGAGTCGTCGATCGCGAACGCCGAGCACAACGATGGCGCGGACTTCGACGCGCTGAAGGTGAAGACGATTTACGTCGAGCGAGGCGCGTTCCTGAAGCGCTTCCAGGCGCGTGCCAAGGGCCGCGGTAACCGCGTGCTCAAGCACTCCTGCCACATTTACGTCACGGTCGGGGACTGAGAGACTTTATGGGACAAAAAATCCATCCGATCGGTTTCCGGCTCGCGGTCAACAAGAACTGGGGCTCCCGCTGGTACGCCAACAAGGCCAACTACACAGGCATGCTCGCCGAGGACATCAAAGTCCGGGCCTTCCTCAAGAAGAAGCTTGCGCACGCCTCGGTGGGACGCGTGCTGATCGAGCGCCCCGCCAAGGACGCCCGGATCACGATCTTCTCGGCGCGGCCAGGCGTGGTGATCGGCAAGAAAGGCGAGGAGATCGAGGCGCTGAAGGCGGAATTGCGCAAACTCATGGGCGTGCAGCAGGTCCACGTGAACATCGAGGAAATCCGCAAGCCCGAGACCGACGCGCAGCTGATCGCCGATTCGATCGCGCCGCAGCTGGAGAAGCGCATTATGTTCCGTCGCGCGATGAAACGCGCGATGCAGAACGCGATGCGCCTGGGCGCCCAGGGAATCAAGATCATGAGCGCGGGCCGCCTCAACGGGGTCGAAATCTCGCGCACCGAGTGGTACCGCGAGGGACGCGTCCCGTTGCACACGCTGCGCGCCGACATCGACTACGGCTTCGGCGAAGCGCTTACGACCTACGGCATCATCGGCATCAAGGTCTGGGTCTACAAGGGCGACATGGTCGCCAAAGCCGATGCTCAGGCGCAGGCGGCGGCACCCGCGGTTCCGGCCGCTGATGACCCCGCTGCGGTGAGGAGGGCCAAGAAGCCCGCGCCGCGTCCGGGCGCCAAGCGCACTGCGGCTCCGAAACCGGAGGGTGACGGCGTGGCCAAGAAACCCGCCACGCGCAGGCCGGCGGCCAAAAAAGCCGAAGGCGAAAGCGGCGCGGCTGCCGCCGACAAGCCGAAAACCACAGTCAAGCGCACCCGCAAGCCTGCGGCCAAGGAAGGCGCGGCGCCGGCCCCGGCAGCTGGCGACGACGAGGGCAAGAAGGAGTAACAAATGCTTCAGCCATCACGCACGAAGTATCGCAAGCAGCAGAAAGGCCGCAATACCGGCAAGGCCACCCGCGGCAACAAGGTGTCCTTTGGCGAGTACGGCCTGAAGGCCATCGGTCGCGGCCGCCTGACAGCGCGCCAGATCGAGGCCGCCCGCCGCGCAATGACGCGTCACATCAAGCGCGGCGGCCGCATATGGATCCGCATTTTTCCGGATAAGCCGATTTCGACCAAGCCGGCGGAAGTTCGCATGGGCAATGGCAAGGGCAACCCGGAATACTTCGTGGCAGAAATCCAGCCCGGCAAGGTGCTCTACGAGATGGACGGGGTGGATGAGCCGCTGGCGCGCGAGGCGTTCGCGCTCGCCGCGGCCAAGCTGCCGATCAAAACCGCTTTTGTCCATCGTATGTTGGGGTAAGCTATGAAATCCAACGAACTGCGCGCCAAGAACGGCGACGAGCTCAACAAAGAGCTCACCGACCTGCTGAAGGCGCAATTCGGGCTGCGCATGCAGCTCGCCACCCAGCAGCTGACCAACACCAGCCAGATGAAAAAGGTTCGGCGCGACATAGCTCGCGTGCGCACCATGATGAAAGAGACAGCCCCCAAATGACAACTGAACAAGCGACGCCCGCGAAAGCGGCCCCTGCGGCCAGGAACCAGCGCACGCTGGTCGGCCGCGTGGTCAGCGACAAGATGCAGAAGACGGTGACCGTCCTGGTCGAGCGCAAGGTCAAGCACCCCCGGATCGGGAAGATCATCACACGTTCGAGCAAGTACCACGCCCACTCCGAGGCAAACGAGTTCAAGGAAGGCGACCTGGTCGAAATTTCGGAGTGCCGGCCGATTTCGAAGTCCAAGGCCTGGAAGGTGACGAAGCTGATCGAGAGATCCAAGGCGGTTTGAGGGCTCAAATGCTTGCCTCCATGGTTGATTTTAGGATATGATTTAAGGCTTTCCCGCTTGCGGAAACTCTTCCGTAAGCGGATTCGACCCCAGACGGGATCCAAAACTGCCTGCACCACCTCCCTGGAGGCGGCACAGACAAGTTGGATGGAGAACTACCAATGATTCAGATGCAATCCATTCTGGACGTCGCAGACAATACCGGCGCGCGTGCCGTCATGTGCATCAAGGTGCTGGGCGGCTCCAAGCGCCGCTACGCCGGCATCGGCGACATCATCAAGGTGAGCATCAAGGATGCCGCGCCGCGCGGACGCGTAAAGAAAGGCGAGATCTACCACGCGGTGGTCGTTCGCACGGCCAAAGGCGTGCGCCGTGCCGACGGCTCGCTGATCAAGTTCGACGGCAACGCGGCGGTGCTCCTTTCACCCAAATTCGAGCCGATCGGCACCCGCATCTTCGGACCGGTGACCAGGGAACTGCGCACCGAACGTTTCATGAAGATCGTGTCGCTCGCCCCGGAAGTTTTGTAAGAGGCCACCATGAACCGAATCAAGAAAGGCGACGAGGTGATCGTCATCTCGGGCCGCGACAAGGGCAAGCGCGGAGCGGTGTTGCGCCGCGTCGACGACGATCATCTGGTTGTCGAAGGCGTCAACCGGGTGAAAAAGCACGCGCGTCCGAACCCGATGAAGGGCGTCACCGGCGGCATCGTCGACAAGGACCTGCCGATCCACATCTCCAACGTCGCATTGTTCAACCCGGCGACCAAGAAAGCCGATCGAGTGGGCGTCAAGAGCCTCGAGGACGGACGCAAGGTGCGGGTATTCAAGTCGAACGGCGAACAGGTCGACGCGTAAGGAGCGAGGGATGGCAAAAGAAGCTACGAAAGCCCCGAAGACACCCAAGGCGCCGAAGGCCGCCCCTGGAGCATCGGCCGCGGGCAAGCAGTCCGCAGTGGGCGCGCAGCAGGCGCGGCTGCAGTTGGTCTATCGCAAAACCATCGTTCCCGACCTCATGAAGAAGTTCGGGTACAAGTCGGTCATGCAGGTTCCCCGCGTCCAGAAAATCACGCTCAACATGGGCGTGGGCGACGCCACCGGTGACAAGAAGATCCTCGAGTCCGCGGTGAGCGACATGATCAAGATCGCCGGCCAGAAGCCCGTGGTGACCAAGTCGCGCAAGTCGATCGCCGCCTTCAAGCTGCGTGCCGGCGTGCCGATCGGCTGCATGGTCACGCTGCGCGGCGCCCGGATGTACGAATTCCTCGACCGCCTGGTCACCATCGCCATTCCTCGCATCCGCGATTTTCGCGGGATTTCTGGCCGCGCGTTCGACGGCCGCGGCAACTACAACCTGGGCGTCAAGGAGCAGATCATTTTCCCCGAGATCGACTACGACAAGGTCGACACGCTGCGCGGCATGAACATCAGCATTTCCACCACTGCAAAATCCGACGAAGAGGCGCGTGCTCTGCTTGCCGCGTTCCGCTTCCCGTTCCGGACCTGAGGAACCAGCCATGGCCAAACTCGCTGTGATCAATCGCGACAAGAAGCGCCGCGAAACCGTCAAGAAATTCAAGGGCAAGCGCGCCGCGCTTCTCGAGACGATCAACAACCAGAAAGCCTCCGACGAGGATCGCGATGCGGCGCGCGTGAAGCTGCAGCTGCTGCCGCGCGACGCCTCGCCGGTGCGCCTGCGCAACCGCTGCTCGATCACGGGCCGCCCGCGCGGCGTCTACCGCAAATTCGGCCTGGGCAGAAGCAAGCTGCGCGACTTCATCATGCGCGGCGAGGTGCCGGGCGTGATCAAGGCCAGTTGGTAAGGAGAGCCGCATGAGCATGAGTGATCCGATCGCCGACATGCTGACGCGCATTCGCAATGCGCAGATGGTCGGCCACCACGAAGTGACGATGCCGGCCTCGAAGCTGAAGTCGTCGATTGCCGCCGTCCTCAAGGACGAGGGCTACATCGAGGATTTCGCGCAGCGCGACAAGGACGGCAAGTCCGAGCTCGTGGTTAGCCTCAAGTATTACGCCGGCCGCCCGGTGATCGAGAAGATCGAGCGCATCTCGAAGCCGGGCCTGCGCGTCTACAAGGGTTGCGACAACCTGCCCAAGGTGATGAACGGGCTGGGCATCGCAATCCTTTCGACCTCGCACGGCGTGATGACCGACACCAAGGCCCGCGCCACCGGAGTCGGCGGCGAAGTGCTTTGCATCGTGGCCTGAGGAAAAGACCATGTCGCGAATTGGAAAGAATCCGATAGTTGTGCCCAAGGGGGTCGAAGTGACAACCGCTGGCGGACAGATTTCCGTCAAAGGGCCGCTCGGCGTTATTGCGCGCCCGCTGGATCCCAATGTCGGGATCGAGAGGGAAGGCGAGAACCTGCAGTGCAAGGTCCTCGGCAACTCGCGTCACGCGAAAGCAATGTTCGGCACGGTGCGCGCGCTGGTGTCCAACATGGTGGTCGGCGTCACCAAGGGCTGGGACAAGAAGCTGCAGCTGGTCGGCGTCGGATACCGCGCGCAGGCGCAGGGCGACAAGCTGAACCTGACGCTTGGTTTCTCGCACCCCGTAGTCCACCAGATGCCCAAGGGCGTGAAGGTGACGACTCCCACGCAGACGGAGATCCTGCTCACCGGCGTGGACAAGCAGCAGGTCGGCCAGGTGGCAGCCGAAGTGCGCGCCTACCGGTCGCCTGAGCCCTACAAGGGCAAGGGCGTGCGCTATTCCGACGAGACCATCGTCTTGAAAGAGACGAAGAAGAAGTAACGGAGCCCGATCATGTTCGACAAAAACTCAGCCCGGCTGCGCCGAGCGCGCAAGACCCGCGCAAAGATCCGCCAGATCGAGGCGATGCGCCTTACGGTCACCCGCACGAACACCCATATCTACGCCCAGATCACGGCGGGCGATGGCGCGAAGGTGCTCGCAAGCGCCTCCACCGCGGAAAAGGAAGTGCGCGCCAAGCTCAAACACGGCGGCAACGTCAAGGCCGCCGAGATCGTTGGACAGCGCATCGCGGAGAAGGCCAAAGCCGCAGGCATCGAGTCGGTCGCGTTCGACCGCGGCGGCTACCGGTACCACGGCCGCGTCAAGGCCCTTGCCGACGCGGCCCGCGCCGGCGGCCTCAAGTTCTAAGCCACAGGAAGAAAAGTCATGGCGAAGATGCAACCCAGAATGCAAAGCGAAGACCGCGGCGACGGCATGCGCGAGAAGATGGTCGCGATCAACCGTGTCACCAAGGTGGTAAAGGGCGGCCGGATCCTCGGTTTTGCGGCCCTCACCGTGGTCGGTGATGGCGACGGCGGAGTCGGCATGGGCAAGGGCAAGGCCCGCGAAGTGCCGGTCGCCGTGCAAAAAGCGATGGACGAAGCGCGCAGGAAGCAGGTCAAGATCAGCCTCAAGAACGGCACGCTGCACCATTCCGTCATCGGCCGTCACGGCGCTGCCGTCGTACTGATGCAGCCCGCCTCGGATGGCACCGGCATCATCGCCGGCGGGCCGATGCGCGCCGTGTTCGAGGTCATGGGCGTGACGAACATTCTCGCCAAATGCTTCGGTTCCACCAATCCGTACAACGTCGTTCGCGCCACGCTGAACGGCCTGCTTGCGATGAACACCCCGGCCGAGATTGCCGCCAAGCGCGGCAAGAAGGTCGAAGAGATCCTGGCCTGAGGACCGACGCCATGGCAGACAAGAGAATCAAGGTAAAGCTCGTGAAGAGCACGGCGGGCTGCAAGCAGAGCCATCGCGACACGGTGCGTGGCCTGGGCCTGCGGCGCATGCATCACACAGTCGAACTCGAAGACACGCCGTCGGTGCGCGGCATGATCAACAAGGTTTACTACCTGGTTCAGGTAGTAGGCTGAATCGGAGAACAGAATGCGCCTCAACGATCTGAAACCGGCACCGGGTGCGAAACGCAATCGCCGCCGGGTCGGCCGCGGTATCGGCTCCGGCCTGGGCAAGACGGCCGGGCGCGGGCACAAGGGCCAGAAGTCGCGTTCGGGCGGCTTTCACAAGGTCGGCTTCGAAGGCGGCCAGATGCCGCTGCATCGTCGCCTGCCCAAGCGGGGATTCACATCGCCGACGCGCGGCCTGACTGCAGAAGTGCGCCTGGACGAGCTGCAGAAGATGTCCGCCACTGACATCGACCTGGCCGCGCTCAAGGCCGCTGGAGTCGTCCGCCGCGACGCGCTTGGCGCGAAAGTCATCCTGTCGGGCAAGCTCGAGCGCAAAGTGAGCCTCAAGGGCATCAAGGTGACCAAGGGCGCGCGTGCCGCGATCGAAGGCGCGGGCGGAAGGATCGAAATCGAGGAGGCTCAGCCGGCCGCCGAGTAGGCACCGACTGATCGACAAAAGTGGCAGCTGCGCTCCCGCAAGCCCGTTCCGGACGCTACGGCGACCTCAAGAAGAGGCTGTTTTTCCTTCTTGGGGCCCTGCTCGTGTTCCGCGTGGGCGCGCATATTCCGGTACCGGGTATCGACCCGAACGTACTGGCGGACCTTTTCAAGAGCCAGCAAGGCGGGATCCTGGGCATGTTCAACATGTTTTCGGGCGGCGCATTGTCGCGGTTCACAATCTTCGCGCTGGGCATCATGCCGTACATCTCGGCGTCGATCATCATGCAACTGATGACAGCGGTGAGCCCGCAGCTGGAGCAGCTGAAGAAGGAAGGTGAAACCGGCCGACGCAAGATCACTCAATATACGCGTTACGGCACGGTGTTCCTGGCGCTCTTCCAGGCTACCGGCATTTCGATTGCGCTTGAATCGCAGCCTGGCCTCGTGCTTGATCCGGGATTGATGTTCCGCATCACCACCGTGACCACTCTGGTGACAGGTACGATGTTCCTGATGTGGCTCGGCGAGCAGATCACCGAAAGGGGCCTGGGCAACGGGATCTCGATAATCATTTTTGCGGGTATTGCGGCAGGTCTGCCGAACGCGATTGCCGGCACGCTCGAGCTGGTACGCACCGGCGCCATGCACCCTGTTACGGCGCTCTTCATCGTAGCCGCCGTGGTCGTGGTCACCGCATTCGTATGCTTTGTCGAGCGTGGCCAGCGCAAGATCCTGGTCAACTACGCCAAGCGACAAGTCGGCAACAAGGTTTATGGCGGGCAAAGCTCGCACCTGCCGTTCAAGCTCAACATGGCCGGTGTGATTCCGCCGATCTTTGCCTCGTCGCTGATCCTGTTTCCCGCCACGCTGCTCGGGTGGTTCGGCTCGGCCGAGGGCATGAACTGGCTCAAGGATGTGGCGGCGACGCTTTCGCCCGGCCAGCCCATATACGTAATGATCTACGCAGCGCTGATCGTGTTCTTTTGTTTCTTCTATACCGCGTTGCAATACAACCCCAAGGAAACCGCGGACAACCTCAAGAAGTCGGGCGCCTTCGTTCCCGGCATCCGTCCCGGTGACCAGACCGCGCGCTACCTTGAGAAGATCCTCGTGCGGCTGACGCTGGCCGGGGCTATTTACGTGACGGTGGTATGTCTGCTGCCGGAATTCCTGATTTTGAAATGGAACGTGCCGTTCTATTTCGGCGGCACGTCGCTCCTCATCATTGTGGTGGTGACGATGGATTTCATGTCCCAGGTGCAGGCCTATGTCATGACCCATCAGTACGAGAGCCTGCTCAAGAAAGCGAATTTCAAGGGCGGCCTCACGGCTCGCTAGAAGGAGAAGCGAAACAAGTTATGTCGAAGGAAGACGTGATCCAGATGCAGGGCGAGATTGTCGAGAACCTGCCGAATGCGACCTTTCGCGTCAAGCTGGAGAACGGTCACGTCGTCCTCGGGCACATTTCCGGGAAGATGCGCATGCACTACATCCGCATCCTGCCCGGGGACAAGGTCACGGTGGAACTGACCCCGTACGACCTTTCGCGGGCACGCATCGTGTTCCGCGCGAAGTAGGCAACAGGAGAGCACCATGAAAGTAATGGCTTCGGTAAAGAAAATCTGCCGCAACTGCAAAATCGTGCGGCGCAAGCGCGTCGTGCGGGTAATTTGCACCGATCCGCGCCATAAACAGCGCCAGGGTTAGTGCCTTGAACGAACAGGATTTTTAGGATATAATTTTCGGTTTCCCATTTTCACTCTCCGAAAATTGTCTACCGACATGCTTCACCGTAATTCGCGGAGTAACCGGAGTAACTAATGGCTCGCATTGCCGGGATCAACATTCCCAACCACCAGCACGCCGAGATCGCGCTGACGTCGATCTTTGGGATCGGACACGCGCGCGCGCAGGCCATCTGCAAGGTCGCCGGCGTGATCGGCACGCGCAAGATGAAAGACCTGGCGGACGCCGAGGTCGACCGTCTGCGCGAAGCCGTGGCGAAGTTCACGGTCGAAGGCGACCTGCGCCGAGAGGTGTCGATGAGCATCAAGCGGCTGATGGATCTTGGCTGCTATCGCGGCCTGCGCCATCGCAAGGGGCTGCCGGTCCGCGGCCAGCGCACCCGGACCAATGCACGCACCCGCAAAGGCCCGCGCAAGGCCGCCATCGCCGGCAAAGCACCGCCGAGCAAGGGCTGACAGCCGGTAGCCCGGTAACGAATTCCTAGGAAAACCATGGCCAAGATTCCAAATCAGCAGCAGGTGCAGTCCGCGGCGCGGGCGCGCAAGAAAGTGAAGAAGAACGTCGCCGAGGGGATTGCCCATGTGCACGCTTCCTTCAACAACACGATCATCACGATCACCGACCGCCAGGGCAATGCCCTGTCGTGGGCGACTTCGGGCAACGCCGGCTTCAAGGGCTCGCGCAAGTCGACTCCGTTTGCAGCGCAGATCGCCGCCGAGCGGGCCGGCCGCGCGGCGCAGGAGTGCGGCGTCAAGAATATCGAAGTGCGCATCAAGGGCCCGGGCCCCGGGCGCGAATCGGCGGTTCGCGCGCTGAACGCCATAGGCATGAAGATCAGCAGCATCGCGGATGTCACGCCGGTGCCGCATAACGGCTGCCGCGCGCCCAAAAAGCGCCGCGTTTAAGGCCAAGGAGAAAACATGGCAAGGAACCTCGACGCCAAGTGCCGTCAGTGCCGCAGGGAAGGCGAGAAGCTTTTCCTCAAAGGCGAGAAGTGCTTCACCGACAAATGCGCCATCGAGCGCCGCGCCTACGCGCCGGGCCAGCACGGCCAGAAGAGCGGCATGCGCCTCTCGGATTACGGCAAGCAGCTGCGCGAAAAGCAGAAGATGCGCCGCATCTACGGCATCCTGGAGCGCCAGTTCCGCAAGATCTACGCCGAGGCCGACCGCAAGAAAGGCATCACGGGCGAGAACCTGCTCCAGCTGCTCGAGTCGCGCCTTGACACGGTGGTGTTCCGCATGGGCTTCGGCGCTTCGCGCTCCGAGTCCCGCCAGATCGTGCGCCACAACGGCATCCTGGTGAATGCGAAGCGGGTCAATATCCCTTCGTACTATGTGAAACCCGGAGACGTGGTCGAGGTTGCGGGACCGGCCAAGGACCAGCTGCGCATCAAGGCCGCCGCAGAAGCGACCGAAAGCCGCGGCGTGCCGGAATGGCTGGATGTCGATGCCAAGGCGCTAAAGGGCACGTTCAAGAACCTGCCTGCCCGCTCGGAGCTGCCCGCCTCGATCAACGAAAGCCTCGTCGTCGAGCTTTACTCGAAGTAACCCCGCGAAGTAAACGAAGCGAATTAATCGCAGTCAGCAGCGGCCCGGGTTTCGGGCCGCGCGTTTTACCTACAGGTCAGGACCGCAAACATGCCGCAGACCGGATTTTTGAAGCCGCGCATCGTCGATGTGCAGAATCTCTCGCCCTACCACGCCAAGGTCACAATGGAGCCCTTCGAGCGCGGCTATGGCCATACGCTCGGAAACGCGCTGCGTCGCGTCCTGCTTTCCTCGATGCCCGGATATGCGCCGACGGAAGTGCAGATCGTTGGTGTCGTTCACGAGTATTCGACGCTCGATGGCGTGCGCGAAGACGTGGTCGACATCCTGCTCAACCTCAAGGGAGTGGTGCTGCGCCTGCATAACCGCCAGGAAGCGATCCTCACCCTCAAGAAAAAAGGCGAAGGCCCGGTGACCGCGGCCGACATCGAGGAGCAACACGACGTCGAGATCATCAATCCCGAGCACGTCGTCGCCCACCTCACGGCCGGCGGAAAGCTCGAGATGCAGATCAAGGTGGAGATGGGCCGCGGCTATGTGCCAGGGAACATGCGTTACCTGCCTGAAGAGACCAAGGGCATCGGGCGCGTGATTCTGGACGCATCGTTCAGCCCGGTGCGCCGCGTCTCCTACCTCGTCGAGTCCGCGCGCGTGGAGCAGCGCACCGATCTCGACAAGCTGGTGATCGACATCGAGACCAACGGCGCTATCGAACCTGAAGAATCGATCCGCTATGCGGCGCGCATCCTCGTCGACCAGCTTTCGGTTTTTGCGCAGCTCGAAGGCACGGCAATGCCCACCGAGACGCCCAAGTCGCCGCAGGTCGATCCGATCCTGCTGCGCCCGGTCGACGATCTCGAGCTGACCGTCCGCTCGGCGAACTGCCTCAAGGCGGAGAACATCTATTACATCGGCGATCTGATCCAGCGCACCGAGACCGAGCTGCTGAAGACGCCGAACCTGGGCCGCAAGTCGCTTAACGAGATCAAGGAAGTACTGGCCTCGCGCGGACTTACGCTTGGCATGAAGCTCGAAAACTGGCCGCCGGCCGGCCTCGAGCACGGCAGGAACTAGGACCAAAGGATCAAGCCATGCGCCACGGCCACGGACTCAGAAAACTCAATCGCACCTCCAGCCATCGCCTCGCCATGTTTCGCAACATGGCGGTTTCGATGCTGCGTCACGAGACTATCAATACGACGCTGCCCAAGGCAAAAGAGCTTCGCCGCATCGTTGAACCCCTGATCACGCTCGGCAAGGCCCCGACGCTGGCCAATCGGCGCCTCGCATTCAACCGCCTGCGCGACCGCGAGATCGTCGGCAAGCTGTTCAACGAGCTCGGCCCGCGCTATGCAAAGCGCAACGGCGGGTATCTCAGCATCCTCAAGAATGGCTTTCGCAAGGGCGACAATGCGCCGATGGCGGTGGTCATGCTGATGGACCAGCCCAGACAGGCCGCGCAAGTCATGGCCAAGGACAAGGCTGCGGCTTAAGGAAAGTCAGGGCGTCGAAATGAAAAAGCCGGGCGTTGCCCCGGCTTTTTTTTGGATATCTCGCGGGCTTTTCATCTTGGCCTGTGCGATGGCGGGACTCGCTGCGGGCGCTTCGGCAGAGCTGGGCTTCACCAGCCAGGTGACCCAGGGCCTTATTGGCTCCTACACCCGCCAATTCGGCTCCGCGGCGCGCGATCGCATCGGTTCGTGGGTCGAATTCGCGCGAACCCAGAAGTCTGCGCCCCGCGTCGCGCGCCTTCTCCAGTCCGCCGCATCGGAACTCGAGGCGCTGCAGACCGCAAACTCCTTCTTCAACCGCATACCATTCCTTTCCGACGCCGAGCACTGGTCGGCGGAGGATTACTGGGCGACGCCGGCCGAAACAGTTGCAAGCAACGGCGGCGATTGCGAAGACTACTCGATAGCGAAGTATTTTCTGCTCAAGGAACTCGGCGTGCCGATTGAGCGGTTGCGGATCACCTATGTAAAGGCGGTCAAGCTCAACCAGGCTCACATGGTGCTCGCTTATTACGCGGCACCGGGCGCCGAGCCGCTGATCCTGGACAACCTCGAGGACAGGGTGCGTACCGCCTCCGCCCGGTCGGACCTCGTGCCGGTCTACAGCTTCAACGACGAGGACGTGGTCCTCGTGCGCGACGCGAAAAAAGCCAATCCACTGCAGATCCGCGCTTGGCGCGACCTGCTGCAGAAACTCGAAGCCGAGGCGCGCCTGTGACGCTCGGACGCCAGCTGCTCATCGGCCTGTCGATCATTTTCGCGTTGCTTGTGCTCGGAATAGAGTCGATCTTCGTCCAGAACGCCCGGCGCTATTTGCAGCAGCAGCTCGAAGCGCACGCGCAGGAAACGGCCACTTCGCTCGCACTGTCGCTCGGGCAGGGGATGAAGACAGCGGATGCGGCGCTCGCGGAGACGTTCATCAATCCCGTTTTCGACCGGGGGCATTTCGCGTCGATCAAGCTCGTGGGTCTGGATGGCGGAACTCTCGTCGCACGCGAACTGGGCAGTGTTGCGGACGGGTTTCCGCCGGTGCTCAAGCAGGTGCTTCCATTCGAGGCTCCGACAGGTGAAGCGCTGGTGAGCTCCGGCTGGCGCCAGCTCGGGCGCGTGATCGTGGTGGTGCACCCGCGGTTTGCCTATAGCCAGCTTTGGCACACGGTTGTGGAAACGCTTGCCTGGCTGCTGGTTCTCTATGTGCTCGCGCTGCTTGCAATGCGGCGCTTTTTGCGCGGCATCCTGCGGCCGCTCGAATCGATCGAGCGGGCCGCACTCGCCATCGGCCGCAGGGAGTTCGTCGAAGTGCGCCTGGATACGCGCACGCGCGAATTGCAGCGCGTGGGAAGGGCGATGAACGACCTGTCCGCAAAGGTACGCGACGCCATTGCGCAGGAGTCGACCCGCGCAGACCTTATGCACCAACAGGCGTTCGAGGATCCGTTGACCGGGGTACTGAATCGCCGCGGCCTGATCCAGCGGGTGCAGAGCCTGTTCTCGGAGGGTACGGAAATCTCCTCCGGCGCGCTCGCCTTTGTCAGCATGATCGGTCTCGAGGAGGTCAATCGCCTGCTTGGGGCCGCCCGGGGAGACGAACTGGTACAACAGCTTGGAGAGGTGATCCGCGCGCCGGTCGGCGGTGGTCCGCCGATCACCGGACGATGGCAGGGCGCATCCTTCGCGGTGTTGCTGCCCAATTGCGACCTTCAGGCCGCCCGTGCCTGGGGCGAGGGTGTGTGCAGCCGCTTCGTGGCGCTGGCGCGGGAGCAAGCCGCATCGCACGAGATTTCCGTAGCAGCCGGACTGGTTCATTTTGACTCGCATCATCCCTCCTGGATGGATCTCGAGCGGCAGGCCGGACAGGCGCTGGCGGAAGGCATGCAGAAGGGCGAGGGCGCTTGTGTAGTGCGTGAAATGGCCTCCAGCAATGCGGAGGCACGCTCGGCTGACGAGTGGCGCCTGCACATCGAGGG
>JANMXB010000731.1:0-1951 GCA_031380765.1 Pseudomonadota bacterium
TTCGCGAGCACGGGCGCCACCGAGATGATGGCGATGCATTCGGCCAGCGGCATTGCCCTGAAACCGAGCAGCACGAACGTCGTGCCCACGACCGCAGAAGTCCCGCGCAGCACCTGCAGCCGCCACGCGACCGGCCGGAGCAACTTCAGTCCGACCTGCGCGCCGCCGACAATGCCGAGGAACAGGACGATCAGGCCCATGCGCGCCCACGCAACCATCACGATGGGGTAGGCGACAACGAGAGTCTTCATCATCGCGTCGGCAACCGGCAGCACACACGCCGCGCCGAATGCGAGCGCTGCGGCAAGACGAAGGTTGCCGTGCGCGTAGGGCGGACTCATCCCCGCCTACAGCGACTTCGCCTTCTCCCGCAGCACGAACTTCTGGATCTTCCCGGTCGCGGTGGTGGGAATCGGGCCGAAGACGATTTTCTTCGGCACCTTGAAGCGGGCGAGGTTCGCGCGGCACCACTCGACGTACTCCGCCTCGGAAGCGCTCGCGCCGTCCTTCAACTGCACGAACGCGCATGGCGTCTCGCCCCATTTCTCGTCGGGCCGCGCCACGACCGCGGCGAGCAAGGTCGCAGGATGCTTGTACAGCGCGATTTCCACCTCGACCGAGGAAATATTCTCGCCGCCCGAAATGATGATGTCCTTCTTGCGGTCCTTGATCTCGATGTAACTGGTGCTGTCCCAGACGGCGAGGTCGCCGGTGTGCATCCAGCCGCCGTGGAAAGTGTCGGCAGTGGCCTTGGGATCCTTCAGGTAGCCGAGCATGACGGTGTTGCCCTGGATGAGCACCTCGCCGATCGTGGTGCCGTCTTTCGGCACCGGCTCGCACGTCATCGGATCGCCGACAATATGCCCCTCCACCACCTGGTAGCGCACGCCCTGCTTGGCCATCAGGTTGGCGCGCTCCTCGTCGGGCAGCCCCGCCCAGCGCTCCTGCGGCGCGCAGGCGGTCGAAGGCCCCTGCAGCTCGGTCATGCCATAGATGTGCATCACGTCGAAACCCAGCGCCTCCATCGCGAGCAGCACCCTGGCCGGCGGCGGCGAGCCGCCGGTCAGGATGTGCACGGGACGCGCGAATTTCCTGCGATGCTCCGCGGGCGCGGAAGTGAGCATGCTCAGCACCGTGGGCGCGCCGCACATGTGGGTCACGCGATGGTCGACGATCATCGCAAAGATCGCCGCGGGGTCCACCGCGCGCAGGCACACGTGCGTACCGCACATCGCCGTGATCGACCACGGAAAGCACCAGCCGTTGCAGTGAAAGAGGGGCAGCGTCCACAGGTACACCGGGTGCGCGGGAATCGGCCAGGCGGCGATGTTGCCCATCGACTCGAGGAAAGTCCCGCGATGGTGATAGACGACGCCTTTGGGGCGCCCCGTCGTGCCCGAGGTGTAGTTGAGCGCGATCGGGTCGCCTTCGTTGTGCGGCAATCGCCAGGGAAAATTCGCGTCGCCGGTGGCGAGAAACGCGTCGTAGTCGAGCGTCCCCAGGCGTTCGCCGGGGCCGGTGTAGAGCGGATCGTCAACATCGATGACGAGGATTTTTTTGCCGAGCTTCGCAAGCGCCGGCCCGACCACGGCCGAATACATGCGGTCGGTAATCATGACTTTTGCCCCGCCGTGCTCGAGGATATAGGCGATGGTCTCGGAATCCAGGCGCGTGTTGATCGCGTTCAGCACGGCGCCCAGCACGGGCACGCCGTAATGCGCCTCGAGCATCGCGGGCACGTTCGGCAGCATCACCGCGACGACGTCTCCCTTGTCCACGCCGTTTCTCGAGAGCGCGCAAGCCAGGCGCCGCGCACGCTCGAAGAACTGCGCGTAGCTGATGCGCAGGCTGCCGTGGACGATCGCGGTGCGGTCCGGATAAATCTCCGCCGCGCGCGGCAGGAAAGTGATCGGCGAAAGCGGCGCGTAATTCGCGGGGCCGGGTTTCAGGC
>JANMXB010000029.1:0-11118 GCA_031380765.1 Pseudomonadota bacterium
CGAACTTGTTGATCGCGACGAAATCGGCGAAGTCGAGCATGTCGATCTTCTCGAGCTGGCTCGCGGCGCCGAATTCGGGCGTCATCACATACAGCGAGGTATTGACGTGCGGCACGATCGCCGCGTCCCCCTGCCCGATCCCCGAGGTCTCGACGATTACAAGGTCGAAGCCGGCCGCGCGGCACGCGGCGATCACATCGGGCAGGCATGCGGAAATCTCGGCGCCGGAGGCCCGCGTCGCAAGGGAGCGCATGAACACACTTTCGGCCTGGATCGCGTTCATGCGGATGCGGTCGCCCAACAGCGCGCCGCCGGTTTTGCGCCGCGAAGGGTCGACTGCGATCACCGCGATCCTCAGCTTGTCGTCCTGGTCGAGCCGGAAACGGCGCACGAGCTCATCGGTAATCGAAGACTTGCCCGCGCCGCCCGTGCCGGTAATACCCAGCGCGGGCGCGGCCTTGCCGGCGGCCGCCTCTGCGAGGGCTTTTTTCAGCTTCGCATCCAGCGTGCCCGCCTCGATGGAGGTGATCAGCTGGGACAGGGCGCGCCGGTCCCCTCTCTTCACGGCTTCCAGGTCTTTGGGCGCGTACTGGGCGGTGTCGAAATCGCAGCGCGCGAGCATGTCGTTGATCATGCCCTGCAGCCCCATCTTCTGGCCGTCCTCGGGCGAATAGATGCGCTCCACCCCGTACGCATGAAGCTCGGCGATTTCCTCCGGCACGATCACGCCGCCGCCGCCGCCAAAGACTTTGATGCGTTCCCCGCCCCGGCTGCGGAGGAGGTCGATCATGTACTTGAAGTATTCGAGGTGGCCGCCCTGGTAGGAGGACACGGCCAGGCCCTGCACGTCCTCCTGCAGCGCCGCGGTGACGACTTCGTCGACCGAGCGGTTATGGCCGAGATGGATGACTTCGCAGCCCGAGCCCTGCAGGATGCGGCGCATGATGTTGATCGACGCGTCGTGCCCGTCGAAGAGGCTCGCGGCCGTGACGAAGCGGATCTTGTGCTTCGCCTTGTAGACGAGGTTCTTCGAATCGCTGAGGTCGGTCATTGCGGGCCCCGGTGTGGCAGAACGCGGTGCATGGCGCGGTACGGAAGTACGCGCGCAAACCGCAGTCTATACCCGGCGGCGCGAGCGCCCGCGGCACGTCGTGATGCTACTTGACGTTTACGTTAACGTCAACTTGAAAACCTCGCGGAGCCAGCGCGCAAGCCATTGATCGGCCTAGTTCTTGTACGACGGATCCTGCGCGTCGATCAGGCGCTGCATGGCCGCGAACACGTCTTCGCACACGCGCTTTTCGCCCGGGCCGGATTCGCGCACCGTCTGCTCGAACACCTTCTCGTCGATCGGGTTCGGCGCCCCGGCCCAAGCGCAGGCGATCTGGATATCGCAGGCGCGCTGCAGCGTCCACAGCAGCATGAACGCCTCCGGCACGCTCGGGCCCCAGGTCAGCAACCCGTGGTTGCGCAGGATCAGCGCACGCTTGGCGCCGATGTCGCGCACCAACCGCGCCTTCTCGGCCGGCTCGACCGTAATGCCCTCGAACTCGTGGTAGGCGACGCCGCCGTGCAGCTGCGCGGCGTAGAAGTTGGTCGGCGAAAGACCGTCCTTGAGGCTGGCCACCGCCATGCCCGTGGTCGTGTGGGTGTGCATCACGCAATGCGCCGATTCGATCGCACCATGGATCGCGCTGTGCGTCGTGAAACCCGCGAGGTTCACGGGCCACTCGGAATCGCGCATCGGATTGCCGTCGATGTCGATGAGCACGAGGTTCGAGGCGGTGACTTCGCGGTAATGCAGGCCGAAGGGGTTGATCAGGAAGTGGCGGCCTCCGCCCGGCACGCGCAGGGTGATGTGGTTGAAGATCATCTCGGTCCAGCCGAGGTGGTCGAAGATGCGGTAGCAGGCGGCGAGCTGCACGCGTGCGTGCCATTCGGCGTCGCTGATCGGCAGCGCGGCGGTTTTTTGGGCCGCGCCTTGCAGGTAGATGGTCATGGCGTACTCACTGAATGACAGGGTTGGGACAGTTTAGCGGAAGGGCTGGCGTATCGACCCAGTGGGACGTATTCTTTCCTGCTACCAACGGGGGATACGCGGCCTCGGCCGCATGCCAATGGAACAACCGGCCGGCCATCGCCGATACGTGACGGTGCTTTTTTCCGACGTGTCGGGGTCTTCCGAACACGCCGAGCTCCTCGAGGCCGAAGAATACGCGGCGCTTCTCGAGAAGTTCAGGGGCTTCGCGCGCGACATCATCCCGCGGCACGGCGGAAGCATTGCCCGATTGCAGGGAGATGGCGTGCTCGCCCTATTCGGCTATATCGAACCGCGCGAGGATGACGGCCGCCGAGCCACCGAGGCCGCTCTAGAATTGCACGTTGCGGTGGCGCAGTTGCGCGGAGGGAGCGGCCCCACGGCGACGGCGTTGCGATTGCATTCGGGCGTCCACGCCGGCCTGGTATTGTTGATCGAAGGCGACATCGAGCGCGGTCGCTTCGACGTCGTCGGTCAAGTCCCCAACACCGCATCCCGGCTTTGTGGCCTCGCCGGCAGCGGCGAGATTCTGGTCAGCGAAGAAACCCTCGGCCCTCAGGCTCACTTTTTTCGCTTTTCTTCGTCCCAGCGAATTCAGATTAAGGGGCGAACCAAGGTGATCAACGTGCTGCGCGTTGAGGGCCGGGCGACCGTCGAGCGACGGATCGACGCCGCCGCGCGGCGTGGCGTGGTCCCCTTCGCCGGACGCCAGAGGGCGCTTGCCACGCTCTTCATGGCCGCCGACAAGGTCCGCCGCGGGGAGTCGGCCACGGTGATAGTGAGCGGAGAACCGGGCATCGGCAAGACACGCCTGATCGATGAGTTCCAGAGCCGGCTTGATCCGGCAGAGTTCCGCAAGCTGCAGGGATACTGCGAGAGCTATCTCGGTGCCGAACCGCTGCAGCCATTCAAGCAGGCGCTGCGCGGAGTACTCGGCTGGCGCGCGGGAGCCTCCCCGGAAGTTAACGAGGTGGCAATCGTGGAGTCGCTGCTCGAGCTGGACGCAAATCGTGCGACCGAATTTGCGCCTTTCGCCCGTGCACTGTCGGGCGCGCAGAGCGGTGCCCCTGATGTTCCTCCAGTCCCTCTCCGGGTGACGGCAATCGTTGAGTTCATCGCGCTCCTGGCGCAAAAGCGCTCAATCGTGCTGCTGCTCGACGATTGGCAGTGGGCGGACGACGCCAGCCGTCAGGTTCTTGACGCTCTTCGCGCGCGCGATTTGCCGCTACTTGTCATTCTCGCGTCCAGGACGAGTCCCGAGGAAGACGCAGTGATCACTGGGGCTCAAAGCCTGCGGCTGCCGCCGCTCGATTCCGCCGAAGCCGAAAGCGCAATCGCCTCATGGCTGCCGGGCACCGAGCCCTTTGTGGTCCAGGAAATATACCGCCAATCGGGCGGCAGTCCCCTGTTCATCGAGGAGTTGTGCCACGCCGCTGCCGCGGGTAGCGATATAGGAGCGGCTCCGAGAGGCGCTGGCATTGCATGGATCAACTCGCTGGTTGCGTCGAGGTTGGAGCGCCTTCCCGAAGCACAGGCAGAGTGCCTGCGTATGGCCTCGGTGGCGGGCAATACGTTTGCCGCGTGGCTAATCGAGCGCCTGACGGGCACCAGCGAAGAGGCAATTCTCAACGCGCTCGCTGCCGAGGACTTCCTTGTGCCGGCAAGCCAGCCCGGCATGTTGCGATTCAAGCACGCGCTGACCCGCGAAGCCGTCTATGCCACTTTGGAGCCAATCCGGCGCAGAGCGTTGCACCTGCGTGTGGCCGAATCGCTCGAAGCCACTGTCGCAAGCGAAGAGGCGTACGACTGGCTCGAGGCCCTCGCGTATCACTACGACGCTGCCGGAAAGATCGAGCCGGCAGCGCGTTTCGCGGAGGCCGCGGGCAACAAGGCCTTGGCTTCAATGGCGCTCGATCGCGCCCGCGCGCACTACATGACCGCGCTGCGTTCGCTCGATGCGCTTCCGGAATTGCCCCGTGAGATGCAATTGCGCTGGTGCGGGATTGCCCAGAAGCTCGGCCAGACTTGCGTATTCGACCCGCTCGATGTTTCGCACGGTTTGGTGTTGTTCGAGCGAGCAGCGCAACTGGCCCGCGCGACGGGCGACGAAAATGCAATCGCACGCGCCGAATACTGGCTGGGCTATGTCAATTATGGAAAAGGCCGGCCGCGCCAATCCGTCCGGCATTGCGAAGCCGCGCTTTCCCATGCGCTCGCGAGCAACGATCAGAAACTGGTCGCCCAGATCAAAGCGACCCTTGGCCAGGCGCTGGCTTCCGCGGGCCGATACGAACATGCTCTTCCACTACTGTCGCAGGCCGTAGAAGCCAAGCGCCAGCAGAGCCGTCCGGGCAGCGGCACCGCAATCGGCTCTGCCTACACGCTTGCGCGCACGGCTTATACGTTCGGAGATCTCGGGCGTTTCGACGAGGCGCATGAATCGTTCCAGGAATCCCTGCGGCTGCTTGGAGAGAATCTGCATTCTGTCGGCGCATCGGTCCGCGAGTTGATTTGCGCAGTTCATCTTTGGCAAGGCCGGTGGGAAGAGGCGCGCACCGCGGGGCTTGAGGGAGCGGAGATGGCGCAGCGCTGCCACAGCCGCTATCTGACCGCGATGGGGCGCGCTCTTGCCGCATGCGGCGCATGGGCACTGGACGCAGACGCGATATCGCTGCAGGCGCTGCGGGAATCCACTCAATGGATCGAGGCGCGCGGTGGCGCGGTTTCGACGTCGCTGAACTATGGCTGGCTCGTCGAGGCTACGGTCACCTCCGGTTTGGAGCTCGAGGTGCGCCAACATGCGGCAAAGCTGTTCCTGCGCGCCCGCACGCAGGACAGGCACGGAGAAGCGATGGGATGCCGGGCGCTTGCAAAGCTGGCGACTGCGCGCGGTGACCAGCACCGTGCACTGCATTATCTGGAACGGGCTGACCTCGCGGCGGAATTTCGCGCCTCTCCGCGCGAGCGCGCCGTGAACTGGCTCGCGCGCGGCGAAATAGCGGGTCTGACGGGCCGCCGGGCCGAGGCCCGGGCGCTCATCGAAAGCGCCGGGGAGGCGTTCGAAAAGATGGGCATGAAATGGCATATGCACCAGGCAAGAAGCCTGGAAAGCCGTCTCTGACTAGAGGGTCTGGATTGTCTCGTCGATCCTCCTGGCGAGAAGCACGAAAGCATCACTGGTGGGGTGAAGATCGTCGGCCCAGCCCTGGGTCGGATCAGCGTCCCATTGCTTCTTGATTATCCCGCGCAGATCGACATGGTGCAGGAACGAGCTGTAGTTCGAATTATTGGCCAGGTCATCGAGCATTTCGTTCAAGGCTTTGATCAGATCGGCCATGGCCGTGGCGGGTACGCCATCCCACTTGCCGTCTATTACGTAGCCCTTCGTCGGGTTCTCGAACGGGTCCTTGAGCCACGTGCGTTCAAGCCAGCCGTACTTTAAGCCTGTCCGATTTTTGGGTATCGGATTGTCATACCCGTGAACGATGACCGGAATGTTCGGCAGATTGTTGTCCTTGAGTTTGGTCTTGATCGCATCGAGAACCGTTACGTAGAATCCGCGGAGCTTGGCGATGTGATCCTTGAGCGCCTGGCCATTGACCACCGTCGCCGAACCGTTTGTGTTGAGGATTTTTAGCAGGGCGCCGCCCGTCGAGTCATTGCCGCCGCCAGAGAGCAAAATGACTTTGGGTTTGTTTACCGTTCCCAACTGCTCCACTAGCGTGGTACAGAAGCCATCGTTCTTCGCTGCCATCCTTTCGATCTTTCCCCATTTCCAGAAGTCGCAGTACTGTTTCGATTCCACGATGTCGTGGCCCATGGCCATGAGTTGTACCTTGAGATCGTCCACTCCGGCCAGGGACCCGGAAAGCCATGAATCGCCCCACGCCATCATCGTGACTTTCTGGCCTTGCACCACAAAGTCGTCCGCAAAGGTCGGGGTCTTTACCTTCGCATAGGCTGCAAACTCTATTTCTGAAGCAGGTGGCACGTAGCCGGATTCGCCTTCCAGGATGAACGTAAGGGGAGAACTGCCCTGCCGCATCGTTTCGGTGCTGGTCAGGAGCGCCGCAAGCGTGCCGAGCATGGCCTCGATTCCCGCTTCGTACCCCGGGCAGGCATGCAACGGGTGTGGTGTGGCACTGCGGACTCCGCCGAACATCAATCGCCCGTCGTCCTTGCCATCGGCAAGCGACTGCTGGGTGCCCGAAACCAGACCGAGAACCACTACATCGCCGACGCCAATCTCCACGGCGCCGGGGCCTGCCGGCCCTAACCGGTGCGGTTTGAGCGCGGTGCGCCAGGCGATCTGCGGCATCGGCCGCATGCGGGCCGCTGCCGCCATTGGCTCCTTCAATACCGCATGCGCGCTTTGGTAGTTGGTGCGGCCGGCCAGCCGGGTGCGCATGGCACCAAAGTGTCCCTCCCGCTGCCATTCGCGCAGCACGTTGAGCACCGCGCCGATGATCGTCGGATTGAATCCCATCAACACTCCGACCATGTTGCGCGCGACAAAATCGTTGTCCGCCCCTTGAGTCGGGTGGCAAAAGGTCGCACGCGCAATCGGCGCCGGTTTTTTGCTGGGTGCCTGAGGAAGCGTGCCTGCCCCCCGATGGTCGGCGACGAACAGGTTCATCGCTTCACGCAATGCCTGGCCATAGCTCTCGCCAAGTTCGATCGCCGTTTTGCCCGGAACCGGCTGGAACATGTAGCGCGACATGGCGGTGAAGTGTCCGGGATAGGGTGGAGGTTCGCCACGTTTCCATGCCCAGTTGCCACCTCCGCGGCTGAAGCGGCCACGCGGATCGTCATTCAGGCCGAACCACTCTTCACATAGATCCGCGAGGACTTCGTCGAGGATCTCGCGCGCCTCAAAAGTCACTTCGAACCGGGTGTCCGTGGCCTCGACCGCCTGGTTCTTCGCTTCCTCGACAATCTTGCGGATTTTCTCGCTTGCCGCGCCGAACGCGATTCGAAATACGTATTCCTTGTCGGCGTTGGTCTTCGTCAGCAGGCGTATCGCCTCGTTGATCGGACCCGACTGCTCTTCATAGATCGGCCCGGCATCCATGCCGAGCGAAATCTCACCGAAGCTTCGCTTCATGCGATCGAACTGCCCGCAAACGGAATAGCGTTCGTGCGTATTGAGAAACACCTCGTGGAGCAGTTCCCGGCCCGCAACCAACGTGCCGTAGGAGGTCTTCAGCAGGCCGCCGTGATCCTCGCGGATTGCTGCCCAGATTGCTGCACCATCGAGCCGGTCGATGGACTCCGGATCCTCGATCGCCGCCTTCCACGCGGCGATGGCGTCGGCCTGCCCTGCTTCGGTCTCGATCTGCTTGAGCTCCGCGATCAGGCGGCGACCGCGCGCAACTTGCCAGGGCACGGATGACCGGGGCACCAGCGCGACCGCGGTGGCCGCCATCGTGCGCAGTTTGCGTATCGCGCTGATCGAGGGGGTAAAAAGGTACATGCCCCACTCGAGCCGAGTAATCGCTTCCGGCTCTTCGAAGAGCGGTGTGGCATTTTCCAGTCCGACCCTGAATACGCGGGGCGGAGAACTTTTGTCTTCGTACTCGAACGGGAAATGGCGCGGAAAGCCGTTTTCGGGAACCCCGACAACGGGGCAGCTCAGCGCCGAAGTAGACCCCGTGCTGTTGCTTCCGCTGAGCCAGCGCTGGACGACTTCGTACTGTTCGCCGATGCTCGCGTTGTAGGCCATGAATACCAGGCCCCGCTCCATGTCATCGTCATCCTTGCCCCGCTTGTGTTCCGGGCCGTACGACATGCTTCGTCGCATCAATCGAGGGCGGCGCTGCGCGCCTTCCTTCTTGACGCGGGGGTTCGCAAGGCGGATGTGGGCGTGCAGTGGACATTGGGCACCCTGCGGATCACCATCGTAGATGAAGTTGTTCAACTGCCCGGAATGGGGAATGAGCGGCTCGCCGTCGCGCTTGCGTCCCATCAGCTTCCCGTAGACTTCTTCGGCGAGGACCTTCGGATCGCCTCCGATTTCATTCGCCATGTTTGCAGCCGTATCGCCGACGGCGACTTCCAGTCGATGGACGAACTGGCGATACTTTCTCATCACCAGGAAACTGCCGTTGGCCAGCCAGCGCATCCGCTCCTTGGCGTCATCGGGTACCGAGGGATCGAACACGTTGACTGCGAAGTCAGCAGCATTGTCGTAGCCCAGGACAATTTCCCCGACATGAGCGCGATTCCTGATGGCCGGTGCAGGCGGCGCCTCGACGTCTGGCTGGCCGTTGCCGTCGAGATAGCCGAAGTGTTCGGTGATCACCTGCTCCCCGTTGCGCTCGCGATAGCGCCGCATCAGCGGTTGCACGGCGAGCAATTTCATCCCTGGGTTGGTCGCGCAGAGGTCTTCGACCTCCTTGCGAAGCGGGTGATCCTTTTCCCACAACTCCAGCGCGACGTTGCCGATCGCGGAGCAGCGCAGGTGCAGCACCGCGTGCACGGACTCGAGTTCGATCGCATCTGCACGCGGAGGTTTGCCGATCGCGTCAAGCCGGCGCGGAAGACGCCAGCGCAGCGGGTGGTTGTTGCGCACATCTCCTAGCAGGCCCGCACGGGCCGCCATGCCCTGGCGAAACTCTTGCGGAAACAACTCGAGCGCATCCTCGCCGATTCCCGCCATACGCAGGCCGGCGGGCGTCACAGAAAAGTTTCGGAACACGACGCCCGGTTCCGCATCCGGGGAATCATCGTCGTTCGTGACTCGATTCCCCGGGCTGTCCAGGTGGGCAAGCAGCTCGCCCACAGCCGCCGCGTTATCGAACGCAAGCATCAGCACGAGCCCGTGAGTGATCTTGTTGTAAGCCCGTAAAATGCCGCCTTGAATAGCGCGACGACTGGCGCGATCCAATGGCGGGTACTTTTCCGCAGGTGCCGGAACCCGTCGCGCCACGACCGAATCGCCGCTCCCGGGAGGAAACAGCCAGTCGAGCTGTCGGGCAAAGCGGGTCTTGTGAATCTTCTCGAGATCACGGTCGATGGTCAGGCTGTCGCGCAGCGCGGCGAATTCCAGCAGCAGGTCGATCGTGGCCTTCCTTAGGACCTCCCCGTCCGGAGTGCCCGGCCGATGCAGATCGGTGAGCCGATAAAGCGCTGCGAGCCCCTTCATGCCCATTCGAATTCGCTCGCGCGGCATTCGAACGTCACTGACCTTGGCGATGCGAGGCTCGTCCTCGAACTCGGGGCGCGGGATGAATATGCGTTCTGCCGCCTCCTCCGCAGAAGGCAGCATGGCTCGTATCTCGTTCAACTCGGTTCCAGCACCTCGCGCCCGCATCCTCTCAACTCGCCGTTCGTACAAAACGTCGCGCGCCGTGGAATCGGGCGGCCCGTAGAAAAATCCGGTTTCGATCTGGACGCGACGCGCCCACACGAGCCACTCGTCAAACGTGTGGTCAAACGCAGTAACGTAATTCTCTGTCCCGCAGAAGATCAGGTCGAGCAGCGTGCCGACTTTGTCCCAGAGAACACGGATGTACGACTCCCAACTGCCGTCAAAGGTAACCGCCAGAAGAACCTTGTCCTCCGGCTCGAGAACCGCGACTCGCACCGAGTGGATCGCACCGACGCGCTCCACCGAGTCCGATAAAAGCCTTGCCGTCGAGTACTCGTGCGACGCGGCGCGCGCGCCGTGCAGCGTCTCCAGCACGCGCTTGATCCGGGTCTTGTAGGTGATCGATTCGAGCGATTCGATGAAACCCGGCTTGATCGGCGCGAGCAGGGTCAGATCGGAAGACCCGCCCAGGCCCCGGCTCTTGACAATGATGTCTCTTTGCACGTGTTTTCCCCCTTGCGTGAAGCGCAGCCGCGTAGCGGTAACTTACCGCTCTCCCGGCATTTCTATTTAGATCGTTAGAGCTCATCGCGGGTCGTGTCCCCAATGGCTCGCCAACTCGAAGCTACCACCCGCGGCGACCATCAGATACGCAACGAGAAGAAATCGGTGCGTAATCACACACCCTCGAGCGATTTTCTTCTCACCCAACTCCCCTCACCCCAGCCCCGCCACCTCCGCCACCATCCGCTCCAGCGCCGCCATGTCGCTCACCACGAGGCAACTGCCCTCGCGCGCGGCCAGGCCTTGCGCTGCCAACAGCGAAAATTCGCGCGTCACCTGCTCGCGGTAGGTACTCACCCGACTCGCGATTTCGCCATGCTTTGGGGCCGGATCGATGCGTGACTCGTTGCCGGTGAGCGTCCCGCCCCGTGCCAGGCGCAGCAATTCTGCGTGCACGCGGTTTCTCACTCCGAGGGTGCTCAACTGGAACACCCGGTCGGTCATGTCCCGAACCGAACGGGTGAGCCGGCGCAGGACCCTTTCGCAAACGGTCGGGTTGGCAAACAGCAGTTCCATGAATGTCTCCGGGCTCATGGTCGCGAGCAGGCTGTCCTGCAGCGCGGTCACATCGGCCGAACGCCCGCGTCCGTCGATCGCGGCAAGTTCGCCGAACAGCTCCCCCGCTTCGATCTCGCGATAGGTGATCTGCTTGCCGCCGGCCGAAAACGCCGCCACCTGGACGCGGCCGCCGATCACCAGGTAAACGTCGCGGTCCGGATCCTCGCGCGAGATGACCCGTTCGTTGGTGCGGACCTGATGCCAGTTCAATCGTTTGGCCAGCGCCTCGATCACCGGCGGCTCGAGCCCGCTGAGGATCTCGATGCGCCGCAGTCCCACCAGCGCGGTACGGTTCGATGTCAAAGCCGGCACGCATTGCCTCCCGATGTGCTGCGATGCAGTCTAACGCGTCGCTGCCGGGCGGGACAGAATCTGCTTGTTGCGCCCGACTGAGGGCGTGCCTGAAGCGGCAACCCCGCGGTTAAGTTGAAAAACCGGTGCGTAAACGCACTTACCCGCCCCCTGCATCGGCCTACAGTTTCCTCGCGTCAGGGGCCGCTCCGGTCAACACCGGGACCGGCGACACGTTGGGGATATGCAAGGGGGAAATCCGATGTCCGTTCACTATCTCGAATCCGCTTTTATTCCTTCGGTCGGCAAGTCGCCGCTGCGCGCGCTCCATCTGAGCCCGCGGCAGATCGAAGTGCTC
>JANMXB010000037.1:0-7734 GCA_031380765.1 Pseudomonadota bacterium
CACGAGCCGGCGCGTACTCGGCCACGGGGATGCGCACCGGCACGCAGGCGCGGCAGCTGTCGCAATGCGGGCGGTAGGTGAAGATGCCGCTGCGGCGAAAGCCCGCCCTGACGAGGTCGCCGTACAGGTCGGTGTTGATGAGGTGCGAGGGCGTCGCCACCTGGGAGCGCGCCATGCGATCGGGCAGGTAGCTGCACGGGTACGGCGCAGTCACGTAAAACTGCAGGACTGCGTGCGGCAGGTCGTTCAGTCTTGACATTGGGCCTCGTCGAGCCGCGCAATTAGCAGGTCCGTGAAATGCCAGCGCCCCGGCGGCTCGCTGTAGTTTACCAACGCGGAGACGGCGCGCAAGAATTCGCCGCGCTTTATTTCGCGCGCGCCGAGCGACGCCAGGTGCCGCGTGTTCATCTGGCAGTCGATCAGCGGGAAGTCCCTTGCGCGCAGCTCGGTCGCGAGCGCGCAAAGGGCGACTTTGGACGCGTCGGTCGCCCGCGAAAACATGGATTCGCCGTAAAACATCCGGCCGATCGCCATCCCGTACAACCCGCCCACCAGCGTGCCGCCGCGCCAGGTTTCGAAGCTGTGCGCGTAGCCAAGCCGGTGCAGGCGCAGATAGGCAGCGCGCATCTCTTCGCCCAGCCACGTACCCGGCTGCTCGCGCCGCGGCCCCGCGCATCCTTCGAGAACCGCGCTGAAGGCCGTGTCGATGCGCACCTCGTAGCCGCGATTGCGAATGCTCTTGGCAAGCGAACGCGACACCTTCAGCTCAGCCGTGGGCAATACCATGCGCGGGTCGGGCGACCACCACAGGAGCGGCTCGCCTTCGGAAAACCACGGGAAAATTCCGCCGCGATACGCCTGAAGCAAGCGGTCGATGGACAGGTCGGCCCCGGCCGCGAGAAGGCCATTGGGATTGCGGAGCGCCAGCTCGACGCTCGGAAAAGGCGAATGGCGGTCGAGCCAGGGAATCATTGCCCTAGCAGCGGACCTGCTGCCGGCAATAGCTTTCGAGCTCGCTCACCACTGCGGTTCCCGCAACCGCGTGGCGCGCCGTGTCGCCGTGCTCGAGGGCCAGTTTGAAATCGTACTTGGCGAAAAACTGGTTGAACATCTCGCCGCCCAGCGTGCCGGTTGCGACCAGTTCGTCGCTCTTCGCATCGTGCTCGAGCAGGATCGCGGCCAGCGGCTGCAGCGCCGGACCGGCCACCACGCGCGCGCCCTGGGCCGGATCGTACTGGCTGTGCTCGGCGCAGCAGTGGATGACCTGCGCGTGCTTGTTGCGCGCGCTTGCATCGGGGCGATAGCTGATGAAACTGATCTGCCTGGTCGGGTAGGCGAGCTGGTGCGCGCAGATTGCGGAATAGGCGACGATCGATCCTGCAGGGCCGACCCCGCCGGTCCACTGGTAGGTCTCGTTGCCCGCGGTTTTGAGCGTCGCCCCGGTGCGCGCCGGCTTGCCAAGGTTGATGAGGAAGCACGGCGTGGAGGCGAAGGGATAGTGGAAGATGAAGTTCTTTTGCGCCGGCACCGCGGACGCACGCAACGGATTTCCCCTGGAATCGAGCAGCTTTGCGCGCGCGTACGCGTGGGCCGTCGGGTTTTGCGCGGCGAGTCCGGCAGGCACGCCTGCGGCGGCGGCCCCGGATACGCAAACCCGTAGGAAATCGCGGCGCTCCAAGTGTGCTACTCCACGGCGATTCCGGTGATGGAAAGCATGCCTACCAAACTCCTGCGTGCTGTTCGGACGCTTCAAGGATGCCATGGAACACGTCGTAGGCCGAGGGCTCGGGCACGGCGAAGCGGCGCAGAAGCAGCGTTTCGCGCGCCTTAGCGAGTTCGGTCGCGTGTTCGACAGCGCAAAAGGCCTTTCGCAGGCGTCCGACCGCATCAGGGCCGAGCGCCGCTGTCGCAATGAGCGGCGGCATGGGCGCAGGGTCGGTCACCGCGATGACGCGCACGTTCGCGGCGAACGCGGGGTCGTTATGCCGGATCAGGTCGTGCGCGTAACCGTCGAGCGGACCCACGTCGATGCGGCGGTCGGCCAACGCCTGGATGACGCCGCGCGCGTTGACCAATTCTCCGACGACCTTGCTGTAGAGCGGCTCGCCGCCGGCCTTTCGAAACGGCAGCAGATGCCGGCGCAGCGCTACGTGTCCCGACATGGAATCGGTAAGCGTGTAACCCACCACGTGGCCGAAAGAGTCCTCGATTTGGATGAAAGGCGAATCCGCGCGAACCGCGACATCGGTGAAGTAGACCGGCCGGTTGGCGTAGCGCTCGGGCGTTGGGACGGGCGCGGCCAGCAGGACCGGCCGGGGCTTGCGGTGCGAATAGGGCAGTCCGCACATCATCGCGCAGCCCAGGTCGCTGCGCGCCCACAGGTCGGTGAGCGTTGCGGGCGGCTCCTGGCCGACGAACTCCATGCGCAGGTTCGCATGCTCGAGGATCCACTCGAGCAGTTCGCGCCAGGCGGTTTTCGCCGCGGGCGTCACGGAATACATCCTCGCGTTGACGATCATGCGAATACTCTCGGTGACTAGTCGCCGAGCTTCACGCCCGACTTGCGGATTGCGTCGCCCCAGCGCGTGTTCTCGAGGCGCAGGCGTTGTGCGAATTCCTCCGGCGTGCCGCCGACCGGATCGGCGCCGAGCGCCGAGAGCTTTTCCCTCACGTCAGGCATCTGCAGCGCCTTGGTCGCGTCAGCCGCGACCTTGTGCACGATGTCGGACGGCGTTCCCGCCGGCGCGAAGAGGGCGTACCAGGCTTTGGCCTCGAAGCCGGGATAGCCTTGTTCGGCGATCGTAGGCACCTCGGGCGCGGCCGCGTGGCGCTGCAGGCTGGCCACTCCGATGGCCTTGAGCTTGCCCTGCTTGATCAGCGGCAGGGCCGAAGACATCTGGCTGAAAAACATCGTGACCTGCCCGCCCATGACGTCGTTCAGCGCAGGGCCGGTGCCCTTGTAGGCGACGTGGATCATGTCGAGGCCCGTGGAGGCCTTGAGCATTTCGCCCGCCATATGGGGCGAGCTCCCCAGGCCCGGTGAGGCAAAGCTCAGCTTGCCGGGATTGGCCTTGGAAAGCGCAATGAGGTCGCTCACGTTGCCGGCTGGCACCGCCGCGCCCACTACGAGCACGTTCTGCACCGTGGCAAGCATCGTGACCGGCACGAAATCCTTTGCAATGTCGTATGGCAGCTTCGACCGAAGGTGCGGCAGCAGCACCGCATTGCCGACCGGCACCGTGACGAGGTTGTAGCCGTCCGGCGCCGTCTTCGCGGCGAATTCCATGCCGATCAGGCCGTCGGCGCCCGGTTTTGCCTCCACGATGACGGGCTGGCCCCACATCGTCTGAAGCTTGTCGCCGACCGCGCGCGAGAGCAGGTCGGAAGGGCCTCCCGGCGCGAAGGCGTTGATGATCCGCACCGGTTTTGCCGGCCAGGTTTGCGCTTCTGCCGGTAATCCTGACAAGGTGGATACGCAAAGCAGAAGTGCTGCCAGACGCTTCATTCAGGCTCTCCGTGAGGGATGGCGGTCAGGTTCAAGGCGCACGCAATTAACATACCAGAGACAGCTCAGCGATAGCGCAGCCGTTGGCCGATTCCGAGGCGCTTGGCTTTCTCGAGCATGGCGGCACCCAATGCAATATCCGACAGCGGCAGCCCGCGGTGCCAGAAGAGGATGGTTTCCCTGTCGCTCTGCCGCCCGGGTTTCTTGCCCGCGACGATCTGGCCGAGCTCGGCGTGCAGGGTCTTCTCGGAAAGCTTGCCGGCATCGACGTGGGCGCGCAGCGAGCCGAAGGGGCCGGAGCGCGCCTGCCCCCAGTCGTCCATGACCAGCTTGTCCATGACGTCGGTGAGCGAGAGCTCGATTGCGCTCATGGTTCCATAGGGCATCACAAGGGCGCCTTTCTTCACCCACGCGGTCTTCAGCATCGGGGCGGGCTTCGTCAGGCGTGAAGCCTCGACGACAATGTCGGCGCCTCGCACGCAGGATTCCCAGTCGGTGGTGACGATGATTTTGCGCCCGAGGTCCCGCTCGAGCTGCGCGCCGAACGCGTCGCGGCTTTCGGGCCGGCGCGAATGGACGCGGATTTCCTTCAGGTCGAACAGATGGTTGAGCAGGCGTACGTTCCAGTACGCAGTGCCGCGCGCGCCCACGTGGCCGAGCACCCTGCTGTTCTTTCGTGCCAGGTACTTCGCGCCCAAAGCGGTAATCGCGCCGGTGCGCATGTCGGTGATCGCCGACGCGTCGATCATCGCGATCGGCGACCCGTTCTTCGGGTCGGCGAGGTAGAGCATCGCAAGCTCGGAGGGCAGGCCGATCTTGTAGTTTTCGTAGAAGTCGCCGACGACCTTCACGCCGGCCATGCCCAGAGGCTTGATGAATCCGCGCAGGACGTTGAAGTGGCCGGGATAGGCCTTGTCCGGCACTAGGTGCATGCGCGGCTCGATCGCGACCTGCCCCAGGCCCTGCGCCCGCAGGCCTTCTTCGACGGCGTTGAGGATTTCCTGGTCGGTCATGTCCAGCGCTTCGATGTCGGGCGCGTTGAGGTAATGCAGATGGATCGGATGCATTTACGCGTGCACGATTTCGAGGTCACGATTTCACTGCGCACGATGCGCGTGGAGTGCGGGCAAGTTAGCATCCCGCCTACCGCCCGTCCACGCCTGGAGCGAACATGCAAAACAGAACCATCACCGTGCGACTCCTGAGCCGTGCCCAGGTCGAGGCGCTCAGTCCCGCTCCCGACGACCTCATCGCCGTGGTCGCCTCGGGGCTTGCCGCGCATGGCAGGAACGAGGTCGTACAGCCGCCGAAGGGCCACCTGCACCTGGATCACGTGATGAACGGCCATTTCAATATCCTGTCGGCGTGGGTGGGGCCGATCAACCGCGCCGGCATCAAGGTGATCGGCGACTATGTCGACAACTGGCGCCACGGCCTGCCTTCCGAGGTGGGCATGCTCACGCTCTACGATCCGGCGATCGGGGTGCCTGTGTGCATCATGGACGCGACCAGCCTCACCTGGCAGCGCACCGGCGCGGTGACTTGCGCGGGCGCGATGCATCTGGCGCCGAAGGATTCGACGATCGTCGCGCATATCGGCGCGCGAGGGACGGCATTCGCCAACATCCGGTTGCTGGCGAGGAAATTCAAGCTGCGCGAAGTGCGCGTGAACAGCGCGCGGCCGGAGTCGCGGGAGCGTCTCGTTGCGCGCATCGAGGAGGAACTCGGCATTCGCGCGAAAGCCTTTGCCAGTGCCGCCGAGGCGATCGATGGGGCGGATATCGTGATCGAGGCGACGCGCCTGGAAAAACCAGAAGTGCTGATCCCGAACTATGCGGTCAAGCCCGGCGCGTTGGTGGTGACCTACGGCTGGATGATGGCCCTGGACCCAGCCGTGGTTACGCGCGCATCCAAGGTCGTGGTGGATGACTGGGCGCAATGCAAGGTCGGCGGAGCGCTGCACCCGATGATCGTGGACGGGCGCCTGAGCGAAAAGAACCTGCATGCCGAAATTGGCCAGATCGTCGCCGGCCTCAAGCCGGGACGCGAGGCGGGCGATGGAACGATTGTGTTCTGGCACCGCGGTTTCGCGGTCAGCGACGTGGTGCTGGGAAACTGGATCTACGAGCGGGCGGAAAAGGAGGGCGTCGGCACGCTGTTCCCGCTGCTGGAAGCCGGGGAGGAGTGAAGAAAGTTTAACTTTATGCTTGTAAGAACCGCGCCGGTATTAGGTTTTTAGACTATTCGCTTTCCCAATATGGAAAATTACTTACCCGGGCGGGACTCGTAAAGATATTTTTGGAATCCGCTGAAGACCCGGCCGATCTGTTCCGGCTCGCCCAAGTCGGCCACGGCATCGGCCAGCGAGTCGTGGTATTTGAGGCGCAAAAGCGGGTTCAGCTTTTGCCGCGGCGCCCCTGGCCTTCAAGCCGTCCGGGGGAGATCGGATACTCGCGCCGGATGCGGCTGCCTTCGACCACGCCCCAGCCCGCCGCCGCGAGGGCGGGGTCGATGTGCTCGGCGCGGGTCTCGGCTTCGTTCGTCGGACCTGGTTCGGCTCGGTCAATGATTCGGCAACAGCAATTGCAAGGCTGCGGCCGGGGTGATGATACTCAGGCCGGCGATCGGCGGTACGAGCAGGAGATCCTGATCGCCGGTCACCAGCCACTGCGCCCCGGCAGCCAGCGCGGTGTGGATGAACTTGTCGTCGTCCGCATCGCGACTGTATGTCTGTTGCGGGCCCGGCGCGATATCCACCCATAGCGACGCAGAGTACAGGTCGCGCAGGATGCGGGTGCGCCTCTCCATGCTCAGTTGGCGGTCGAATTTGGGGCGCCAAAGCCGGGTTTCGAGTTCGGCATAGGTCGGCGGGGAAAACACGGGCTTGCCTTGGGCGAGCAGCCGTTGCGCCAGTTCAGCGGGCGCTCCCTTGGAAGAAAGGGCGGCGCTGATCCAGACATTGGTGTCGAGCACTGCGCGCAGCACGGCAGGGCTCTCGCGGCAGCTAGCTTTCGTCGGCCAGCAGCTCGGCCAGCTTCTCTTCGGTCATCCCGGCTTCTTCCGCGGCTTTCGCGCTCTCGCGCAGCGTCTGTGCCAGCCGGTTGGCGTAGAAAGCCCGCATCGCTTCGTAGTCTTGGGCGCTCACCATCACGCCCACGACGCGGTCGCGGCGCATTACGCGCACCGGGGCGCGTTGTGCGTCGTCGATGAACTCACCGAAGCGGGTTTTGGCTTCGTTGGCGGTGTAGGTCTTCAAGGCGAATCTTTGGGCATTCAATGCGGTGCGGGTATTTTGAACGAATCGAACGATTAGGTCAATTGGGGCGATTCGTGTGGCGTGAGCCGAGGGCTTTGCCGATCTGAATGTGGCACTCCTAAAGTTGCCCTGAGAAGGCTTGCTGAAGCAGGGATATCTTGCGTTCGATGTTTTTGAAGGCTTGTTCGAACATGGCGGACCTTAGAAAGCATTACTTTGTTTTTATGAAACCAGCGCCGGTATTAACGGTCCCGTCAGTTACGTTTCCGTATATGGCAACTATGTGCTCTGTGTTTCTGATCCCTTCGGCTCCCTCGGCCCCACGTCCTCGCCCCAGCGCTTGACCGTTCCGGTCTCGATGCCGAACAGGTCGAGCGCGCGTCCGACCGAGTGGCTGACGATGTCGTCGATGGTCTTCGGCTTGGTGTAGAAGGCCGGCACCGGCGGCATGACGATGGCGCCCATCTCGGTAACCGCCGTCATGCTGCGCAGGTGGCCGAGATGGTTCGGCGTCTCGCGGACCATCAGCACGAGGCGGCGCCGTTCCTTCAGCACCACGTCTGCCGCGCGGGAGATGAGGCTGCCCGTTACGCCGGTGGCGATCTCGGAAAGGCTGCGGATGGAGCACGGCGCAATAAGCATCCCGAGCGTCTTGAACGAGCCGCTCGAGATGGCGGCGCCAATGTCTTCGTTCTTGTACACGACGCTGGCCAAGGCTTCGACGTCGCGCACCTTGAACTCGGTCTCGTACGCGAGCGTCACCTGCGCCGAGCGGCTCATCACCAGGTGCGTTTCGACGTCGAGCTTTTTCAGCAGCTCAAGCGCACGGATCGCGTAAATCGTGCCCGACGCGCCAGTGATGCCGATGATGAGCCGGGGTGCGCCCACGGCCTAGCCTCGCACCTTGCGGATCAGCGCGCGTGCGCGCTCGATCGCGTCAGCAGGCAGCGTATGGCGCTGCGCGAAATCGGGG
>JANMXB010000082.1:0-2017 GCA_031380765.1 Pseudomonadota bacterium
GGGCTGCCGCCGTAGCCGCCGCCCGAGATCACGTACATCACCTAATTGCGGTTGCGCTGCGGATCGTTGCCGCCGACCGCGAGGTTGCCCGAGCTGCCGGCAGGCGCGGCGAAGAGGCGCTCGGGAATGGCGTGCGTCAGCGCGGAGAACACGGCCTCGGCAATCCTCTGGCTGACTTCGGCCGCGCACCCGGACACCGGCCGCGGGTAGTGCGCGTAGAGGAAGGTGCCCTCGGGCTCCTTGATGTGCAACGGCTCGAACGTGCCCGCGTTGATCGGCACCTCGGGAAAGATGTGCTTCATCGCGAGGTAGATCGAGGACTTGGTGGTTGCGATCACCGAATTCATCGGCCCCGCGCAGGGCGGCGAAGATCCGGTCATGTCGAACTCGAGCTCGCTGCCTTTTTTCGTCACCTTCATGCGGATCGTGAGCGGCTCGTCCACCACGCCGTCCGAATCGACGACCGCGCGGCCCTCATAGCTGCCCTCGGGAATCGTCGCGATCTTCGCGCGCATCTGCTGCGCGGCGCGCTGGCGCAGTTCGGCGATCGCCGACTCGACCGTGTCCGCGCCGTAGCGGTCCAGCAGCGCCGCGAGCCGTTTTTCTCCAATGGCCAGCGCTGCCCCCTGCGCCTTGATGTCCCCGATTCTCTGGTCGGCGATGCGGATGTTGGAAAGGATGATCGACAGGATCTCCTGGTCGAGGACGCCTTTCTTGTAGAGCTTGACCGGGGGCAGGCGCAGGCCTTCCTGCTCGGATTCGGTGGCGTGCGCCGAGAAGCCGCCCGGCACCATGCCGCCGGTGTCGGGCCAGTGGCCCGTATTCGCGAGCCATGCGAACACTTTGCCCTTGTAGAAGAACGGCTTCACGAACTTCACGTCCATGAGGTGCGTGCCGCCGAGGTAGGGATCGTTGACGATGAACACGTCGCCCGGATCGAGCGCCCAGCGGTTTTCGCGCACGCGCTCGATCACCGCGCGGGTGGAGAACTGCATCGTGCCGACGAACACCGGCAGGCCAAGCTCGCCCTGCGCGATCAGCGAGCCGTCCTCTTTCGAATAGATCCCGTCGGAGCGGTCCATGGCCTCCGAGATCACGGGCGAAAACGCCGCGCGGCAGAAGGCGAGGTCCATCTCGTTGCAGACCTGCTGCAGGCCGTTCTGGATGACGGCGAGGGTGATTGGATCAATCAGGGGATGGGACATGCCGGTTTCCGCAAGGATTGGGTTTGGTGCCATGATCGCGGCTGGCATGGATATCCGCACCCTTATCGTTGTCCTTCTCGCGCAAGTCTCGCTGCTCGGCGCGCTCGCGATCTATTTCGAATCGCGCCAGCCCGGTACGAGGGCCATGGGGGTGTGGGGCGCGGGTCTCATCGTAGTGGCGGTCGGCTACGCCTTGATAGCGATGCGCGGGGCCATTCCGGACTTGCTGTCCATCACCGTGGCCAATACCCTGCTGATGGGTGCCAACCTGATTTTCTATCGATCGCTGCGCATCTTCGGCGGCAAGAGCGTCGACGACCCGCTCGGCCTTGCCGCGCTGGCGGCAACCACGATCCTGATCTACGTCTTTTCGGAGATTGCGCCGAACCTGGGATTGCGCGTCGTGGCGGTCTCCACCATCAGCGGGTTCCTGTTCCTGCGCAACGCTCTCGAGTTGCGCGGCATGGCGCCTCCCGAAGTGCGCATCTCGCGGCGCTTCATGGAATCGGTGTACTGGCTCGTGGTCGCATTGATGGTGTTTCGCGTTGCAGCCAGCCTTCACAGCCCCGGGGTGGATCTCATGGCCCCGAGCGTATCCCAGTCCGTTTTCTTTCTCGCGGTGCTCCTGCTGACGACGGCAGGCAGTTTCGGCATGTTCTGGATGGAGATCCAGTACCTTCACCTCGAGCTGGCCCGCCAGGCCGCGCGCGACTCGCTCACCGGGATGCTCAACCGGCGCGCCTTCATGGCCGAATTCGAGCGCGAGCTCGCTCGCGTGCGGCGCGGCGGCACGGTGCTCAGCCTGGCCATGT
>JANMXB010000146.1:0-7652 GCA_031380765.1 Pseudomonadota bacterium
CGCGGTCGCCTCGTCACCGGCGCGGCACTCGCCGTGCCGTTCGGCTGGCGCGAACGCGCGCCGGCGCGCGCGGCGGAACGCGTGGAAAAAGTATTCCCGCAGCTCGGGCGGCCGAGATTCGAATACGTGTGGCACGGATACGTCGGCATCACCTGGGACAAGCTGCCGCACTGCCACGAGCTCGCGCCCGGTGTCCTCGCGTTTGTCGGCTGCAACGGCCGCGGCGTGGCGCTTGCCACCTCGATCGGCACCGAGCTCGCGAAGGCGATGCTCGGCGTCAAAGTTTCCGATCTGCCGATGCCGTTCACGCCGCTCGATCCCTTCCCTGCGCACGCCATCGCGCGCAAGTTCACTTCGTTCCCCATCATTCTTTATCGCCGCCGAGACGCGAAGGAACACACATGAAGCGGAACCGCCTTTCCGACAGCAAGCTCGAGGTCACCGACTTCTGCCTCGGCACCATGACCTGGGGCGAGCAGAACAGCGAAGCCGAAGGGCACGCGCAGATCGACTGGGCGCTGGCCAACGGCATCAATTTCATCGACACCGCAGAAATGTACCCGGTGCCGCCGAAGAAAGAGACCCAGGGGCGCACCGAAACGATCGTCGGCACGTGGCTCGGCAGGAACCGCGGCAAGCGCGAACGCATCGTGCTCGCCTCCAAGATCGCGGGACCCGGCCGGCGCGACTGGATCCGCAACGGCGAGACGCATGTGTCGAAGAAGACGATCCCGTGGGCGATCGACGACAGCCTGAAGCGGCTGCAGACGGATTTCATCGACCTCTACCAGATCCACTGGCCCGAGCGGTACGTGCCCGGCTTCGGCGCCTGGCAATACGACCCGTCGAAAGAGCGCGAAGCAACGAGCATCCTCGAGCAGGTGGAAGGCATGGCGGCGGCAATCAAATCCGGGAAGATCCGCGCCTATGGCCTGTCGAACGAATCGGCGTACGGCCTGGGTGAATTCGTGCGCGTGGCGAAAGAGAACAACCTTCCCGCGCCGGTCTCGGTGCAGAACGGCTACAGCCTGCTGGCACGCTTGTTCGATGGCGATCCGGCCGAAGCGAGCCGCCATCTCGGCGTGCCGCTGCTCGCCTATAGCCCGCTAGGGATGGGACAGCTTACCGGCAAATACCTCGACGCGACGATGCCGCCGGAGGCACGCATGGTCAGGCTGAAGCCGTTCGGTGAGCGTTACATGCGCCCGCGGGCCGTGGCGGCCGTGGCCGAGTACGCCAAGGTGGCAAAAAAACACGGCATTGCGCTGGGCGCGATGGCCCTCGCGTTCGTGCGCAGCCGGTTTTTCACGGCCTCGACGATCGTTGGCGCGACCAGCGTGGCGCAGCTCGAAGAGTCGCTGAAGAACTTCGACCTGGCTCTCGGTTTCGAAGTACTCGCCGACATCGAGGCGGTCAACCAGATCTACCCGAGCCCCTCGGCGCAGTAGGGGGTTCCGGAGGGTTTCACTACGGGCTTTCCCAGAGGAGGGGCAGCTATAATCCGCTCCCCATGCTGGAAGCCGTTGCCCTCGCGCTGCTCATTGCCGGAACCGTCTTCTGGGTCGACTCGCTGCGCGCCCGCGAAGCCGCGCTCGTGTCCGGACGCACGGCCTGCGAGCGCTACGGCCTGCTGCTTCTCGACGATACCGTTGCGGTCTCGAGGATGCGCTTCGCGCGCAATGCCGAGGGGCGGCTGCGACTGGCGCGCACGTACAGCTTCGAATTCAGCGATACCGGCGACAACCGCCGGCAAGGCGCCATCGCGCTCATCGACGGCGAGGCCGCGGACATTTCGTTCGAACCGTATGAGACGACCTCCGAGGACGCACCGCCGCGCACGACCCAACTCACCCGCGTCAAGTGACACGCAACTGATGACACGTAACTAATGACTGCCACGTGGATCGAAGGCACCGTGGCTGGCCAGACGCGATGGACCGGGAGACTGCTCAGCCTGCGTGTCGATACGCCGGCGGGCGCGCCAGCTTTCGAGGCAGGCCAGTTTGCCAGGCTCGCACTCGAGATCGACGGCGAGCGCATCGCGCGTCCTTATTCGTTCGTCAACGCACCGGGCGCCACACCGCTCGAGTTCTACTACGCCATTGTCGACGCCGGGCCGCTGTCGCCGCGCCTGGCCACTCTGGCGGCGGGCGAGCGTGTCTACGTCGCGCCGAACCCGGCGGGGTTTCTCGTCCTGTCCGAAGTGCCCGATGCCGCGATCCTGTGGCTCATGTCCACCGGCACCGGACTCGGGCCCTTCCTGTCGATCCTGCGCACCGAAACCCCGTGGAAGCGCTTCCGGCGCGTGGTGCTCGTCCACGCCGCGCGGCATCCGGCGGAACTCGTGTATGGCGACGTGCTCGAGGCCCTCGCCCAGGCGCATCCGGAGCAGTTCGTCCATGTCCGGATAACCAGCCGCGAGCCGGCGGACAACGCGCTGCAAGGGCGCATACCGGGCCTTGTGGCCGACGGCTCGCTGGAAGCACGGACTGGCTGCGAGCTCTCAGCCGCAAGCGCGCAGGTGATGTTATGCGGCAATCCGGACATGGTGAAGGACACGACCGCCGAGCTCGCGTTGCGCGGAATGAAAAAGCACCGCCGCCGCAGCCCCGGCCACATCACGGCGGAGAACTACTGGTGAGCCCTGGCGATGTCGTCCGCAGGCAAACAGGCCGGGTCCTTTGCGCTGCGGTGGTAGCGCTGTCCGGCTGCACGGCGCTGCAGCTTGGCTACACCAACGCCGATTCGCTGCTGCACTGGCGCGGGGCGCAGTATTTCGGCTTCGAGGACGCGCAGAAAGCCCACTTCGAGCAATGTGTGCAGCGCTTCCTCGCCTGGCACCGCAAAACCGAACTTTCCCGTTACTCGCGCTATGCGGACGACCTGGCCAACCGCCTCACCCGCGGTGTCTCGCAGGCCGATCTCGTTTGGGGTTACGATGCGTTTCAAGCGCATCTGCGCCAGAGCCTGCGGGCCGGTACCGGCGAGATCGGCGGGCTGCTCGACGCGCTGACGCCGGAGCAGATCGGGAGGTTCCAGGAGCGCCTGGAAAAGGAGAACCGCGATTTCGCGAAAGAGTACCGGCTGGGCGAGGCGCCGCAAGAGCGGCGCGCAGCGCGCGTCAAGCGCAACGTCGAGCGCCTCGAAGACTGGTTCGGACCGCTGACGGAGTCCCAGATGGAAAGGGTGGCGCTCTACGGCAGGCGGGCACCTCTTCATGACGAATTGCGCCTGCGCGACCGCAAGCGCCTGCAAAAGGAACTGCTTGCGATGCTGAAATCCCGGGAGGCGCGCAAGAATCTGGTGCAATGGGCCGTGGCCTGGGACCAGAACAGGGATCCGGCGTACGAGGCCCTGCGCAAGGAAAACCTGCAGGAGTACTACGGCATGCTGCTGGACCTGGATAAGACGTTGAGTCCCGAGCAGCGCGCGAAGGCGGTGCGGCGCCTGCGCGGCTTTGCCGGCGATTTCACGGCGCTTGCCGCCTTGGTCGAGGCTGCGCGCTGACATGAACGAACGCGGCCACGACCCGGGGCGGCCGCCGGCCCCTGCAATGTTCGCCGAGCCGGCCGCGGCGGCCCGCTCGGGGTCGGGCTCGCCTGCCGATACTGCCTACGCGCCCCGGGTGGAAGCGCCCGCCGCCGGCTATGCGGGCCGCACCCGCTATACCCTGCTCGAGTATGAGGCGGCGCTGGCCAACGCCTCGATCGGCATCGCGTTTACGCGCGATCGCAAGTTCTTCCTGTGCAATCCCAAGTTCGCGGAAATCTTCGGGTGGGCGCCCAACGAGCTGATCGGACAGCCGGGCGAGGCCGTGTACCCGAGCCGCGAGTCCTATGCGGCGCTGGGCGCGATCGCGGTCCCGGTCCTGTCCGCCGGCCGCCAGCTGGACCTCGAATGGGAGATGAAGAGAAAGGACGGCTCGACATTCCTCGCGCGCATGATCGCAAAGACCATCAATCCGGACAATCCGCGCCACGGAACGGTCTGGATCCTCGACGACATCACCGAAAAGAAGCGCGCCACCGACGAAATGAACCGCCTGTTGCGCGAGCAGGAGGCGATCCTGCAGACGGTTTCGGCGGGCATCCTGTTCGTGAAAGACCGGCGCATCATGCGCTGCACCCGGCGCTTCGAGGAGATGTACGGCTACGGCCCCGGGGAACTCAACGGCGAGCCGACGGTGGTGCTGTACGCCGACGAGGACCACTACCAGGCGGTCGGACAGTCGTATGGCGAGCTCGCGAAGGGCCTGTCTTTTTCCATGCTCGCGCAAATGCGGCGCAAGGAAGGCACGCCGTTCTGGGCCCGCGTCACGGGCCGCGCGGCCGACGCAAGCGACCCGCAGCAGGGCGCGGTATGGCTCATCGAGGACGTCACCGAGCAAAAGCGCGCCGACGAGGAGCTGCAGCGGCTGGTGCTCGAGCAACAGGCGCTCCTCAACAACATTGTGGTGGGCATCACCATCGTTCGCGAGCGCAAGATCCTGCGCTGCAACCGGCGCTTCGAGGAGCTGTTCGGCATGGAGCCGGGCGAAGGCCTCCACGCCTCGACGCGCAGCATGTACTTCACCCAGGACGAGTTCGAACGCGGCGCGGCGAGCTACGCCGAAATCGACGCCGGCGGCATGCACGCGCGCGAGCAATGGCTGAAAAGAAAGGACGGCTCGGGCTTCTGGTGCCGCATGACCGGGCGCGCAGTCGAGGCGGGCCAGTCCGCCAAAGGCTATGTGTGGCTGTTTGAAGACATTTCCGAGAGGAAGCGCGCCGACGAGGACGTGCAGCGCCTGTTGAAGGAGCAGAACGCGATTCTCGAGAACGCGCTGATCGGCATCGCGTTCCTCAGGGACCGCAAGGTCATGCGCTGCAACCGCCGGTTCGAGGAGATCTTCGGCTACGAGCCGGGCGCCCTGCTCAACAAGGCCACCCAGTCCCTGTACCTGAGCGACAAGGAGTTCGAGTCGGGCGACCAGCTGTACGGCGAGGTCTGGAGCGGATCGACCCTGGGGCGCGAGCTGCGCATGAAGAAAAAGGACGGCACCGAGTTCTGGTGCTTTCTCTCGGGACGCGCGGTGCAGACCGGGGATCCGGCGCAGGGCTCGGTGTGGCTCTTCGAGGACGTCACCGCCGACAAGGCCGCCGGTGATCGCATCCGCCAGCTTGCGCACGAGCAGGAACTCATCCTGCAGAACGCCACCGTGGGCATCGCCTTCGTGAGGAATCGCGTGATCCAGCGTTCGAACCGGTATCTCGAGCAGATGACCGGCCGCGAGCCGGGAATGCTCCTCGGGGAATCGAGCGAAGTGTTGTTCGCCGAGCGCGCCGAATGGGAAAGGGCGGGCCACGAGGCGTACGAAAGCACCGGCCCGGGCGAGACGCACGTGGACGAGGTGCGCTTCAAGCGGCTCGACGGCTCGACGTTCCTGTGCCGCACGGTGGGGCGGCGGATCGATTCAGGCGGCGACGAGCAGGAGTGGATCTGGAGCTTCGACGACGTTTCCACCGAGCGCGCCACGCTCGAGTCGCTTGAAAAGCTGGTGGCCGAGCGTACTGCCGAGCTACAGGCGGCGAACGCGAGGCTCGAGGCGGAAATCGGCGAGAGAAAGCTGGCGGAGAGCCGCGCGCGGCACCTGGCCGACCACGATGCCCTGACGGGACTGCCCAACCGGCGCATCCTCGAGGACCGTCTGACCCAGGCGCTGGCGCTCAGCTACCGCAACCGCAAGCAGACCGCGGCGATGTTCATCGACCTCGACCGGTTCAAGACCATCAACGATTCGCTCGGCCATGCCGTGGGCGACCACCTGCTGCAGGAAGTCGCGCAGCGCCTGGTCAGGCAACTGAGGGTCGGCGATACCGTGTGCCGCATCGGCGGCGACGAGTTTGTCGTGGTGCTGCCCGAAATCACGCGAGGCGCGGACGCGGCGCAGGTGGCGCAGAAGATCATCGAGACGCTGTCCGAGCCCATCGAGCTCGAGGGCCGCGACATCACCGTGACGCCCTCGATCGGGATCAGCGTGTTTCCGGAAGACGGCAGCGACGCCGAAACGCTGATCCGCAATGCGGACGCGGCGATGTACCACGCCAAGGAGATGGGCCGCAGCAACTACCAGTTCTTCACCGACCAGATGAACCTCGCGGCGAGCCGGCGCCTCACGCTCGAAAACGACCTGCGCCGTGCGGTGCTCAAGAACGAGCTGGTGGTCTACTACCAGCCGATCTCCGAGCTGAAGACCGGCTGCACCGTCATGCACGAGGCGCTGCTGCGCTGGAAGCACCCGACGCGAGGGCTTGTTGCGCCGATCGAATTCATCCAGCTCGCCGAGGACACCGGCCTGATCCTCAAGATCGGCGAACAGGCGCTGCGCGATGCATGCCTCTGGGCGAGGAAGATCGGCGTGGACAAGCGCATGCCGGTTGCGGTGAACATCTCGGCGCGCCAGTTCAACGATCCCAAGCTGGTGGAGATGGTTGCGCGCATCCTGGAGGAAAGCGGGCTGCCCGCCGAGATGCTGGAGCTGGAGATCACCGAATCCACGGTGATGCAGCAGACCGACGCCACGCTCGCCATGCTCAAGCGCCTGAAGGACCTGGGGGTGTCCCTCGCCATCGACGATTTCGGCACCGGCTATTCGAGCCTGGCGTACCTCAAGCGCTTTCCGGTCGACAAGCTGAAGATCGACAAGTCATTCATCACCGACGTGCCGGGGAGCCGCGACCACAACGCGATCGTCACCGCGATCATCGGTCTTGCGCACGCCCTGAGCCTGCGGGTCGTGGCCGAGGGTGTCGAGACCGAGGCGCAGCTCGAATTCCTGCAGGGCGCCCACTGCGACATGATCCAGGGCTACCTCGCCGGCAAGCCGATCGATGCCGACTCGGCCGCCTCCGAATACGTTTAGGGGAAACGAGAAGAGGGGCTGCCGCGCCTCCTCAGACCTCCCTGCGCCAAGCACATCTCTCCAGAGCCGCGCTTCCGACTACTTGTCTTCTTTTTCCATTAGCTTCTCGACCAGCCCGCCCGGGACTTCGGCGTAGTGGGCGAACTCCATCGTGAAGGTCCCGCGCCCGCTGGTGGCTGAGCGCAGGAAGTTGATGTAGCCGAACATTTCGGCCAGCGGCACGAAACCCTGGATGAACGCGCTGGGGCCTTTGTGGCCCTGGTCGGTCACCTGGCCGCGGCGCCGATTCATGTCGCCGATCACGTCGCCGAGATAGTCGGCTTCGGTCACGACTTCCACGCGCATGATCGGCTCGAGCAGCTTGGGGCGGCTCGCCTTGTGCGATTCGCGGAAGCACGCGCGGCCGGCGATTTCGAACGCGAGCGCCGAAGAGTCCACGTCGTGGTATTTGCCGTCTATGAGGCGCGCCTTGAAGTCGACCACTTCGTAGCCGGCGATCTGGCCTTTCTTGCTCTCCGTCCGGATGGCGTGCTCGACCGACGGGATGAATTCGCGCGGAATGCGCCCGCCCGTCACCTCGTCGGACCATTCCACGCCGCTGCCGTAGGCAAGCGGCTCGAAGATCATCTTGATCTCGGCGAACTGGCCCGAGCCGCCGGACTGCTTTTTGTGCATGTACGTATGCTCGACCGTCGTGCCGAAGGCCTCGCGGAAACTGACCTTCGGCTTGCCCATGATCGCTTCCACGCCG
>JANMXB010000176.1:0-3561 GCA_031380765.1 Pseudomonadota bacterium
GACCTGGCGCTGGCCGTAGGTCTGGGCTATATCGATTTTCGCCTGAAGGAGATGGCGTGGCGCCAGGATCGCCCTACATTGGCCGGCTGGTTCAGAGCCATGAATGCCCGGCCCTCGATGCAGGCGACGCCTCACGAATAGATTCACTCCGCTAAGATAGCGGATGCCCGCCTCGTCACTCGCGAGTTAATCGGGGTCATAGCCCGATTCCTGGTCGGGCCGGACGAGCTGCGATGGCAGCATTTCGGCTCGAAACCCAGGCCAGTACTTGGCCTCGGGAAAAAAATGGCAGCATTTCACGCCTTATCCATGGCCAGATGCGTGACGCGTCGGCAGGGCAGGGCGCGGAGCGATCAATGGGCCCTGACGCCGATTTTGGGGTTGCTCGCCCCCGGATTCGGGTGTTTCGTCGCATTTCGCTACGCCACGCCGGGCGGGCCTACTAGGATGCGACTGTCCAAAACGGGAGCGAGCGCCATGCACGTAGTCGATCTGAAGCAGATCTCCAAGACCTACCACCTTGACGCGATCGACGTGCCTGCGCTCGTCGGCATCGACCTGGGCATTCGTCCCGACTGCTTCACGGTGATCTCGGGGGCTTCGGGCAGCGGCAAGACCACGCTCCTCAACGTCATAGGCTGCATCGACCTGCCCGATCAAGGCGAGGTCGTTGTCGCCGGCGAGCAGGTGCAGAAACTTTCGGACGACGCGCTTTCGGATTTTCGCGCGCGGCATATCGGGTTCGTGTTCCAGAACTTCAACCTGCTGCCCGTATTGACCGCGTACGAGAACATTGAATATCCGCTCCTGCTGTCGAAGATCGCGGCGCCGGAGCGAAAGCGCCGGGTCGAAGCCATGCTCGACGCGGTCGGGCTCTCGGACCGCGCCAATAACTATCCTGGCCAATTGTCGGGCGGCCAGCGCCAGCGCGTCGCAATTGCCCGCGCGCTTGCGCCTTCGCCGCAGCTCGTGCTCGCCGATGAGCCTACCGCGAACCTGGACAGCGTGACCGGCGCTTCGATCATCGACCTCATGCGCACAATGCAGCGCGAGCTCCATGTGTCCTTCGTGTTCTCTTCGCACGACCCCAAGGTCCTTGCCGCCGCCGACGATGCGGTGATGATCCGGGACGGACGCATCGAGAAAATCGAGCGGAGGGCGGCATGAAAACCTTCTCGCTCGCCCTGCGCAACCTGATGCGCAACCGCCGCCGTTCGCTCACCACGCTGATTGCCATGGGCGTGGGCGCGGTCGCGATCCTGATCTTCGGTGGCTACAGCCGTGACATCACGTACAGCCTGCAGACCGGCTACGTGCTGCGCGGCGGGCACCTGCAGGTCCAGCGCAAGGATTACTTCCTCTACGGCACCGGCAATCCCGCGGCGTACGGGATCGCCGACTACCGAAAGGTGATGGACGTGATCAAGCGCGATCCGGTGCTCGCCCCGATGATGACCGTAGTGACGCCGACGATCTCGCTGGGCGGCATCGCGGGCAATTTCGCAGCCGGGGTGTCGCGCACGGTCGCGGGGTCGGGTGTGGTGGTCGAAGACCGCAACCGCATGCGCAAATGGAACGACTACGACCTGCGGATCCGGATCGGCGATTCGCCCCTGACCGGGACCAGCGACGAAGCGGTGGTCGTCGGAACGGGGGTCGCGCGCGTGCTCGAGCTGTGCGAGCCCCTCGCTGTGCCCAACTGCGCGCGCAAGGCCAAGGCGCCGGCCAAGCCGGCGGGCGCCAGCGCGCCGGCCGACATCACCGACCTCGCCGCTCTCGAAGCCCGTCCGGTCACGCCTAAAGACGAAGCGCGCATCGAATTGCTGGCCGCGAATGTCCACGGCGCTCCCAACGTGGCGTCCCTGCGCGCGGTGAAGGCCGAGCGGCAAGGCTTCAAGGAGCTGGACGACATGTTCATCGGCATGCATCTCGCGCAGGCGCAGCGGCTGCTGTACGGCAGCGACAAGCCGCAGGCCACCGCGGTCGTTGTGCAGCTTGCGCATACGAGCCAGATCCCGGCGGCCAAGGCGAGGCTGGCGGAGCTGCTTGCCACGTCGCTCGCGGGCGAGCCGCTGGAAGTGCAGGATTTCGAGGCCCTCAACCCGTTCTACGGCCAGGCGATAGGCATGTTTGCCGCGATCTTCGGCTTCATGGCGGTGCTCATCGGCGCGATCGTCCTGTTCACGGTCGGCAACACCATGAGCATGGCGGTGGTCGAGCGCACGACCGAGATCGGGACGCTGCGTGCGATGGGCCTGCGCCGCGCGGGCATCCGCAGCCTGTTCGTATGCGAAGGCTTGCTGCTCGGGCTGATCGGCGCGGCGGCCGGGATCGTGGTCGCGCTGGGGATTGCGTGGATGATCAACCACGCAGGCCTCACATGGACGCCGCCCGGCCAGGTCGACCCCGTGCCGTTGACTGTGCGCGTATGGGGAGAGACGAAGCTGATGCTGGTCACCGGCGTCGGCCTCACGATCGTGGCGGTCCTCTCTGCGTGGTGGCCGGCGCGGCGGGCCGCGAAGATGCTGATCGTCGATGCCCTGCGCCATGTTTGAGGGAACGCAGATGAATATCAGGACGCTGGTGATTTCCGCTCTTGTCGCCGCGACGGCCGGCCTCGCCCACGCCGCCCCCACGGCGCAGGAAATCCTTGCCGCGAGCGATGCGGTGCGCAACCCCGCCAAGCCGTTCGGGCTGACGGTCACGCTGGTGGAGTACCGCAACGGCAAGCAAACGGACTCCAACACGCTCAATGTGTATTCGAAGGCCGACACCAACAGCGGCCAGTTCCGCAGCCTGATCCGGTTTGCCGCCCCGGCGCGGGACATGAACAAGCTGATGCTCAAGAACGGCAACGACCTGTGGTTCTTCGATCCGTCGAGCAAGGCGAGCATCCGCCTTTCTGCGCAACAGCGCCTGCTCGGGCAGGCGGCGAACGGCGACGTGGTTACGGTGAACCTTGCGAAGGATTACAAGGCCGAGCTCGCGGGTGAGGAGAGCATCCAGGATGGCGAGCGGCAGGCGCGCAAGTGCTACAAGCTCGCTCTGACCGGCGTGGCGCCGGATGTGACCTACAACCGCATCGAGATGTGGATCGACACTGCGAACAGCCGCCCGGTGAAGGCCAGGTTCTACACCGAGAGCGGCCAGCTCCTGAAGACTGCGTACTACCGCCGCTACCAGCCCGCGCTGGGCACGGAGAGGCCGACCGAAGCGGTCATCATCGACGGGCTCGACCCCAACTGGGTGACCGTGATGCGCAACAGCGACTACGCCTACCGCGAAATTCCCGAAGCGTGGCTGCAGCGCGACTACCTGCCGCGCTTCAAGCCCGAGTAGGCGAGCAGGCGATGCGCTTTTTGCTTCCCGTATGCGCTGTTGTGCTGATCGGCGCTGGGGGTCCTGCGACTGCTGCCGACGAGGACGCGTTGTCGATTGCGGACCAGGCGACCATGACTCCGGAGCAGGGGGGCGACTGGCGCGTCTTTGCGGAAGGCGCCTTGCGCGAGTCGATGCGGCGGAGCACGGGTGCCGTCCTGCATGGCGGGCGTATGTCGTTCG
>JANMXB010000185.1:0-3751 GCA_031380765.1 Pseudomonadota bacterium
CGGCTACTGGATCTTCTGCAGCGACGTCCAGTTCCGCGGCGAGTGCCGCACTTTCGGACCGGGCGACTACGCGCAGCTTCCGCCGGGATTGGACAACCGCATTTCGTCAGGTCGGCGGATCTCGAACAACTATCCGTACACCAGCAGGCCGAACTGGGAATCGAATCGTTAGAAGTCAGGCGTTACATCGTCGCCCGAGGCTGAGGCAGGGGAAGTTTTGACTTCCCGTGCCTCGTTCTCTTGCACCCAAGCGCGCGCCCTGGCGCGCACATTGTCCGACTGGATTTCCCTCACCCCCCGTTCCGGAATCAGGTCCACTGCAAGCGCCCAGGCGCTGGTGCGAACGGCGGTTTTTAGTGCCGGCTGCGGTGTTATGCGGGCGTTGACGGGGCGGCGCATGGTGAAAATCTCCGTAGCACGAAGGATTTTAATTTAATCACATTCTGGTGCCTCAGGCCCCGCCGTTGACCACCAGTGTCTGGCCGCTCACGTAGTCGCTGTCCGGGCTGCAGAAGAGGTACACCGAGCCGGCCGCTTCCTCGGGCAGTCCTCCCCTGCCCAGCGGGATCATCTGGTTCATCGCCGCGATGCGCCCGGCCTGGATGCCGACCTTGACCTCGCGACCCTGGACGTCGATCGTGCCGCCCTCGCCTTCGGTGAGCGGCGTGGTGAGGCGCGTCTGGATATAGCCGAACGCCACCGCATTCACGGTGACGTGATAGCGGCCCCATTCTTTCGCCAGCGTGCGCGTGAGGCCGAGGATGCCCGCCTTGCCCGAGGAGTAGTTCGATTGCCCGGCATTGCCGTTCACGCCCGAGGTCGAGGAGATGTTCACGACTTTCCTCACGATGCGCTTGCCCGATTTGGCCTCCGCCTCTACCGCAGTGCGCAGATGGCCGGTAAAAGCGCGCAAAATCCGGAAAGGCGCGGTGAGGTGCACGTCGAGGATCGCGTACCACTGCTCGTCGGTCATTTTCTGGATTACGCTGTCCCAGGTGTAGCCGGCATTGTTGACGACGATGTGGCAGCCGCCGAGTGAGTCCACGGCGGCGCCGATGATGCGCTCGCCGAAATCGGTCGCGGCCACGTCGCCGTTGCAGGCCACCGCCTCGCCGCCCATCTTGCGGATCAGCTCGATCGTCTCGGCCGCCGGTCCCGCGTCGAGGTCGTTGACCACGATCCTCGCGCCGTCGCGCGCGAGGCGCAACGCAATCTGCCGGCCGATCCCGCGGCCCGATCCGGTGACGACCGCCACCTTTCCCTCAAGCTGTCCCATGGTGCACGCCCTCCTTGTCGGCCTTGATCTGCAATGCTAGAAATTTCGAATAGATGCGGCACTGGGCGAAGCTGCCGGCGATGAACCACAGGCCGGGCTGGCCGGTTTGCATCCACATGTTGCGCAGCTCCTGCCCGGCTTCGTCGAAGCCCCAGATCGGGCCGACGCGGTTCGCCACGCCGTCGCCGAAAAGCCTGCGCACGAGCACTTCCAGGCCGAGATAGCCGGTGGCCAGCACGACCAGATCGGCGGGAAGCACGCCGCCGCCCTGCATCCTCGCGCCTTCCGCGACGAACCCGTCGATGCCGGAGAATTGCACGACGGGGATCTTTCCCTGCACGATCAGGTCCGAGCAGCCTACATTGAAGTAGTACCCGCCGCCGCGCGTCAGGTACTTGAACTGCCAGCCGGTCTGGTCCTCGACGTCGAGCTTGAAGCCCGCGCGCTCGAGGCCGTCGAGCAATGGCTTGTCGAGCGCGCGCCCCTGCGCAGTCATCTCGCGGTGCGCCTGACGCATCAGCGCAAGCGGCATCGAGGCGGCGATGAGGTCGCAGTCCTCGACCGGAATGCCTTCGCTGTACAGCGCGTACGGAAGCTGCGCGCTTGGCTCGATGTTGACGATCAGCGTCGGGCTGCGCTGGATGAGCGTCACGTGCGCGCCGTTCGAATGCAGGTCCTGGGCGATGTCGTGCCCGCTGTTGCCCGTGCCGATGACCAGCGCGTTGCGACCCTTCCATTCGCCCGCATCGCCATACTGGCTGGAGTGAAGCACCGCTCCGGCAAAATCCTTCAGGCCCGCGATTTCCGGCCGGTTCGGGATGCCGCTGACCCCCGTGGCCATGACGATGTGGCGCGGATGCAGGGTGCGCGTCTTGCCTCCGGCCCGGCGCAGGTCGACGTTCCAGCGTCGCGCCTTCTCGTCGTAGGTGCCGCCGGAAAACTCGGTGGCGGTCCAGAAATCGAGCTCCATCGCCTCGACGTAAGCCTCGAACCAGCCGGCCAGCTTGTCCTTGGGAATGTAGGCCGGCCAGCTCGCGGGAAACGGCATGTACGGAAGGTGGTTGACCTGGACCTGGTTGTGCAGCGTGAGCGCGTGATAGCGCGTGCGCCAATTGTCCCCGATGCGCGCTTCGCGATCGACGATGAGCGCATCGATCCCGAGTTGCTTGAGACGCGCGGCGACCGACAGTCCCGCGTGCCCGCCGCCGACAATCAGCACTTCAGGATCGCGATCCTCGTAGGCGGCCGCGGCTTTGCGCCGGTCGAGCCAGTTCGGTCCGCGGAAATCCCTGGAATACGCTTCGCCGCGCGGCCTGCGGCTGCCGGTTTTTTCCTCGAAACCCTTCAATTCGTCGATGGCCGTGAGCAGTGTCCACGCCTTGCCTTCGACCAGGCGCACGAGGCCCTGGCCCCGCGCATTGGCGGTTTCAAACCGGAGAAACGCTTCGGTCGCTTCGGTTCCGGCGCGCGTCACGCGGCGCGGCGGCGTGCGCTTCGGGTCGATCTCGAAATGCATTGCTCCTGTGGCGGCCGCGTGCGTCTTCAGCGCACCGGCGATTTTCGCGCCGCTACTGACCGTCGTCACTTTCCCGGTAAAAGCCAGCAGGTCGCGCCAGTGCGCGTCGGGCCGGAACAGGGCTTCGAGGCCCGCACCCTCTCCTGTGGCGAGCGCCGCCTCGAAATCGGCGAGCCAGCGGCTTACAGCGGGGCTCAAGGCTTCCGGTTCGACATCACTATGGTGCCGCTGGCGGCAAACATGCCGCCTACGCCGTGGCACACGCTCACCTCCACGCCCGGCACCTGCGCGGGCGCGGTGCCGCGCACCTGGCGCACGCTTTCCTGCAGCGCGAACATGCCGTACATGCCGGTGTGCGTGTACGAGAGCCCTCCGCCGCTGGTGTTCATCGGCAGCTTGCCGCCCGGCGCGGTGTTGCGTTCGGCGATGAACGCGCCCGATTCGCCGCGGCCGACAAAGCCGAGGTCTTCGAGGCCGTACAGCGGCAGGTGCGCGAAGGCGTCGTAGATCATCAGGTGATCGACGTCCGCGTGCTCGATGCCGGAAGTTTCGAACGCGCGCTTGCCGGCGACGCGAAAAGCGCGCGAGCTGCCGAAGTCCTCCATCTGCGAAATCATCGGCGTCTCGACGCTCTCGCCGGTGCCCAGGATGTAGACCGGCCTGGCCGGAAAGTCTTTCGCGCGATCGGCGCTCGTCAATATCAGCGCGCCGCCGCCGTCGGTCACCACGCAACACTGCAGGATGCGGAACGGATACGCGATCATCTTGGAGGCAAGCACGTCGGCCACCGTGATCGGATCCTTGTACAGCGCGCGCGGATTTTTTGCGGCCCATTCGCGTTGCACGACCGCGACCATCGCCAGCTGTTCCTGCGTCATGCCGCGATCGTGGAGGAAGCGCAGCACCGGAATCGTGAACTGCGAAGGCGGCCCGAAGATGCCGTACGGCGCCTCGAACTG
>JANMXB010000191.1:0-2111 GCA_031380765.1 Pseudomonadota bacterium
CTGGCGGGAAAACAGCGTAATGTCTTTCTCGGAAACGCTACCGCCCCCGCCGATCTTTTGTTTCTTGATTTTGGTGACGAGCACACCCTGGCGCCGCAGTGTCGCCTTGGCGACGTTCTCGCCCGAGGCACGGACGTCGCCGCGCACGGATTTGCCGGCCTTGTCCTTGCCCTCCCACTGGAAATTGATTTCCTTGGGGCCCTTGTCCTTGGCTGCTGCAGCAGTTGCCATCTGTTGTATCCCCTCGCTCGTTCCTGCCCGCTGCGACTTGCCTGGCGCAAGTCGTGTGCTCGATTAACCGTGTGGAGAATAGCCTCCTTACGGGCTGCTCTGCCGTGACCCCTGTCACGCTAACTCTGCGACGAGATGGCCGGCAGGTTCGAAAGTGGGCTCGATGATGCCCTGCACAGGGCGCTTTGTAAAGCCTCAGATATCGCGCATAACAGATTGAGGCGATTGGATTTTGAGGTCAAAAAACGAGGGCGGAAACGCTCCCGCATCAAGCCGTTTCGAAGTCCTCCGCGACCGGTTCGGCCGGCTTGAACAGGCGCACCGATTTCACCGCGCGGCCCTGGGTATGGAGAATTTCCATCGCTACGCCGGCAATGCGGATGCTCACGTCCGCTTCCGGGATGTCCTGCAGGTGCTCGAGGATGAGGCCGTTCAGCGTCTTCGGTCCGTCGGTCGGGAGATCGAGTTTCAAGGCACGGTTTATTTCGCGCACCGGCATCGCGCCGTCGGCCAGCGCCGATCCGTTTGCGTCCCACGCGACCTTGCCGATGGTGCTTGGCATCGAGGTCGTGAACTTGCCGATGATCTCTTCGATGATGTCCTCCAGGGTCACCAGGCCCATGAGCTCGCCATACTCGTCGACCACCAGCGCCATGCGTTCGGAGTTCTCCTGGAAATACTGGAGCTGCGCGAGCAGCGCGGTGGATGCCGGAACGAAGTAGGGCGCGTCGGCCAGTTCCTCGATCGCCACCCGAGTGAGCTCGCCCGCGTGGAGCACGCCGAGCACCTTGCGCAAGTGGAGCACGCCGACGAGGTCGCCCTCGCGGTCGCGGAACACCGGCAGACGCATGTGGTAGGCGGTGGCGAGCTGGTGCACGATGTGGTCGAGCTCCTCCTCGAGCGTGATCGATTCGATCTTGGCCCGCGGCAGCATGATGTCCTGGACGGTGATGTTGCCCAGGTCGAACAGGTTGACGAGGATCGAGCGGTGCTTCTTCGGCATGAACTGGCCGGATTCGAGCACCAGCGTGCGGATCTCGTCGGTCGACAGCTGCTGCGGCTCGTTGCCCCTGGACGGATCGATGCGCAGGATCTTCAAGAGGCCCGCCACGAACAGGTTGACGAACCAGACCACCGGCGTGAACAGCTTGAGCAGGGGGCCGAGCACAAACGCCAGCGGCAGGGCGACGCGCTCCGCGTAAGCCGCGCCGATCACTTTGGGCGTGATCTCCGAAAATACCAGGATCAGGAACGTGACCACCAGCGTGCCGAGGCCCAGGGCGATCTTGTTCTCGCCGAAGAGCCGGATCGTGATGAGCGAAACCAGCGTCGCGGCACCCGCGTTGACCAGGTTGTTGCCCAGCAGGATGACGCCCAGCAGCCGATGCGTCTGGCCCAGCAGCGCGGCCGCGCGCCTGGCGCCGCCGTGTCCCTGTCCGACGAGATGCTTCAGCCGGTAGCGGTTGAGCGCCATCATGCTGGTTTCGGCAATCGAAAAAAACGCGGAGACCACGAGCAGCACCGCCAGGGCGCCGAACTGCCAGCTGAGCGGGATCGCGTCCACGGGGCGTCTAGACCCGGTGCAGGATGACTTCGAGCACGAACCGGCTGCCGACGTAGGCGAGCAGCAGCATCACGAACCCCAGCAGCGTGAAACGCAGCGCCGTGCGCCCGCGCCACCCGTAGGCGAAGCGGCCAACGAGCAGGATCGCAAACGTGAGCCAGGAGAGCAGCGCGAACAGCGTTTTATGGTCGAAGCGCAGCGCGCGCCCGAAGAGCGACTCGGAGAAGACCAGCCCCGTCGCGAGCGTGAGGGTGAGCAGGCAGAAAGCGAGCGCGACCAGGCGGAACAGGAGCCGCTCCATCGTGAGCAGGGGTGG
>JANMXB010000207.1:0-1613 GCA_031380765.1 Pseudomonadota bacterium
GAGTTCCTTAGCGAGAAGCGCTGAAAGGCCCCGCAGCGCGAGCGCAGGCCGGCATTCCGGGTTTACGCGTTAAATATACTGGTACCGGTACAAAAAGCTCCTAAGATTGGCTCCAGGAGCGGATCTTTGAAATGAATTGTGTCAATTCACCTACGTGGTCCAGTCCCCGCCGGTGCCCTCCATGAGCTTGTCCGCCGCTTCCGGCCCCCAGCTTCCGGCCGCGTACGGATGCGGCGCCGAGCGCCGGCGCAGGAGCGGGGCATAGAGCCGCCACGACGCTTCGGTCTCGTCGGCGTGCACGAACAGGGTCTGGTCGCCGCGCAGGATCTCCAGCAGCAGCGTTTCGTAGCCGTCCCATCCCGTGTCCGGGGATTCGGGATAGCGGAACTGCATGCGCTCGGTCCTGAGCGAAAACCGGTCGCCGGGCGATTTCACCTCGAAGGACAGATCGAACCCCTGCTCGGGCTGCACATTGATCGCGAGGATGTTGCGGTGGGGTCCGCGCCCGATGTCGCGAAACAGGGCCACGGGGGGCTTCCTGAAATCGATCACGATGCGCGTGGAGCGCCGCGGCATGCTTTTCCCGGTGCGCAGGTAGAAAGGCACCCCTTGCCAGCGCCAGTTCTGGATTTCCACGCGCATGGCGACGAAGGTCTCGGTGCGCGAGTCTCGGGCGACGTCGGGCTCCTGCAGGTAGCCGGGCAGCTTTTTGCCGCCGACCTTTCCCGGAGCGTACTGGCCGAACACCACGGCGTCCTTGCCGATCGGCGCCACCGAGCGCAGGACCTTGACCTTTTCGAAGCGGATGCTGTCCGCCGCGAACGCGGCCGGGACTTCCATCGCGGTGAGCGTCAGGAGCTGCGTGAGGTGGTTCTGCACCATGTCGCGCAGCGCGCCCGTGTTTTCGTAGTACCCCGCGCGGGTGCCGATGCTGGTCTGCTCCGCAACACTGATCTGCACGCTCTTTACGTGATCGCGGTTCCACGACGACTCGAAGAGGGCATTGCCAAAGCGGAACGCGAGCAGGTTCTGCACGGTCTCCTTGCCCAGGTAGTGGTCGATGCGATAGACCTGCGATTCGTCGAAGTACTTGTGCACGAGCGCGTTGAGGTCGATGGCGGACTCGAGGTTGTGTCCGAAGGGTTTCTCGACCACCAGCCGCGTCCAGCCCTGGCTGCGGTTCAGCCCCGCTTTCCCCAGGGCTTCGATCGTCCCCTCGAACGCGGCCGGCGGCAGGGCAAGATACAAGACCCGGTTGCCGCTGGCGCGTTTGCCCTCCAGCGCTTCGATGCGCGCGGCAAGCGCGTGAAAATCCTCGGGGATGGCCATGTCGACCGGCAGGTAATGCAAGCACTTGTCGCACCAGTGCGGGTCGGCGGGCGAGAGGCCCAGCTCGCCGAGGGCTTTGCGTGCCCATGCGCGGAATTGCTTGTCATCGAGCGTCTTGTCGCGCGCCACGCCGAGGATCTGGCAGTCCCGCGAGAGGGCGCCGCTCTGCTCCATGCGAAAGAGGGAGGGCAGCAACTTCCTGCGCATGAGGTCGCCCGTGCCGCCGAAAATCACGAAGACGCAGGGTTCGCCCGGGGGATTCTGCACTTTGACCGCTCCTTGAC
>JANMXB010000230.1:0-4723 GCA_031380765.1 Pseudomonadota bacterium
GGCGGGCCAGCTCGGCGGTCAGCGTGGCGCTCGCCGGCCCGGCTATTTCCTCTGACGGGATCGGCACGCGCGGGTCGATCGCCTCGGCCGCGCGGGGTGCAAGTCGTCCGGCAACCGCCCCGTTCGACGCGCAACCGGACAGCAGGGCGAGGAGGGCGGCGAGGGGCGCGAGCAGGGAGCGAACGGGCATGACGCGGGTCTATGCGGACGGCAAGGCAGACGCATGCTCCGCGAATCCGGCTTCGTGGAAAAGGGCTTTCGGATCGCAATCGGCGAGGATTGCGCGATGCTCGTGGGCCGTGAGCCGCCAGTTGAGCGGCACCAGCAACGCCCCCAGCCTCGCCGCGGCAAACAGCAGCACCAGCATTTCGGGATGGTTGTAGCCAAGAAAGGCGATGCGGTCGCCTCTCGCGATGCCAAGGCCGGCCAGGCCCCGCGTTGCCCGCTCCGTGCGGGCCCACAGTTGAGCGTAGGAAAGATCGACGCCCTGGAAGTGGAGGGCCGTCCGGGCGGGCGCGTGCTGCGCCCAGCGCTCGATGAAGCGGGACAGGTTCAATCGTCGGTTTCGCCCGGCTCGTAGAGCGCTTCGCGCCCGATCCGGTCGAGGCACAGTTCCGCGGTCCAGGGCAGCATGAGGGCGCCGCAGCGCGAATCGCGATAGAGGCGCTCGAGCGGCAGGCTCTTCAGCATCGACTGGCCGCCGCAGGTGCGGATCGCAAGCCGGCAGATGTCGTTGGCGTTTTCCATGATCGTGTACTGCGAGGCATACGCCCGCAGTCGCGCGTCCTTGGGCGGATCGACGCGCGCGTCCTCGAGCATGCGCAGGAAGAGAGCCCTCGTCTGCTCGAGCTTGACGAACATTTCCGCCACCGCGATCTGCTTGGTCGGATACATGCGGCGCTTCACCGGCGGGGTGCCCGCGACTTCGCCGCGCAGATACTTGATCGTGAATTCATAGGCCGCAATCGCTATTCCCATGTAAGTGGGCGAGAGCGTGGTGAACATATGCGGCCAGCGGCTCGCGGCCTGGAAGTACACGCCGCGCGGCATCATCGCCGCCTCGTCGGCCACGAACAGGTCCTTGAAGAGGAGCGTGCGCGACACCGTGCCGCGCATGCCGAGGGGGTCCCAATCGCCGGTGATCGTGAGCCCCGGGGCCTTGCCCGGCACCGCCATGTACAGCGTGTCGCGCATGGAAAGGTCGGGTTTGTCCTCGGTGCAAAGCACGCCGTAATAGTCGGCCGCGCCGGACAGCGAGGCGAAAATCTTCTTGCCGTTGATCACCCAGCCGCCATCGACTTTCGCGGCAAGCGTGCCGAAGGGCGCGCGGCCGGCCGCGGCGGCGCTGCCTTCGGAAAACGGCTGCGCGTAGAGCGCGCCGTCCTCGACCACGCGCTTGAAATGCAGTGCGCGGTATTTCTCGTGCTCGGCCCGCTCGCCCGCGGTCATGTCCAGGTCGTCGGCCAGGATTCCCGGCCACAGCGTGGAGCACGCGTGCATGTTGAAGGTGAGGGCGGTTGCGCCGCAATATTTTCCCAGCGTCGCCGAGACGATCGAGTAGGTCCTCAGGTCCGCGCCGCGGCCGCCGAACTTTTCCGGCACACACAACCCCAGCAGCCCCGCCGCGCGCAGGTCCGCGTAGTTTTCGAAGGGAAAGCTGGCCTCGCGATCGTAGCGTGCCGCCCGACCGGCAAACTTCGGGCCGAGTTCTTCCGCGATCGCGATCAGCTCCCTTTGATGCTCGTCGAGGCGAAAGTTCGAGCCGGTGACCGAATAGCGCAAATCACTCATAGCGCGTGCCGCTGCAGGAAGGAGAGCAGGGCGGCGTTGAACGCTTCGGGCTGGTCCATGGGTCCGAGATGGCCGCAGCCGGGCAGGCAGACGTATTCGGCGCCCGGGATCTTCTGCGCCATGCGCTCCATCATCGCGGGCGGCGCGATCATGTCGTCGCTTCCCGCCAGGACCAGGGTCGGGACTTTGAAATGTGCAAGTTGCGAGCGCCGGTCGAACGTGGTCAGCATCGCCACCGCCTTGCGATAGGTTTCCGGCGGGACCGTGGCCATGACTTGCGCGGCAAGCATGAGGCCGCCGGGGTCGGAGGCCGCGCCGTGCATCGTCGGCATGAGGCGCTCGGAAATCTCGGCCATCGTGCGCCCGAGGTCGAGCGGCTTGATGCGCGCATCGATGAACTGCTGCGCGAAATCGCTGCTCGTGCCGCCGAATGCGGAACTGGTGAACGCCAGCACCAGCGCGCTGAATTTCTGCGGAAACAGGGCATAGGCTTCCTGCGCGATCATCCCGCCCATGCTGTGGCCAACGGCAACCACGGGGCCGGCCGCAAGCCGGTCCATCGCCGATTCAAGCGCTCTGGCGGCATTTTCGAATGTATATGGATCGATAGCGGGCGCGCCTCCATAGCCGGGCGCCTCCCAGGCAAGCGTCGCGTAACCGCGAGCCTGGAAATAGGGCAGTTGCTTCTGCCAGGCCGCGCTCCCGCCGCCGATGCCATGCAGGAAAACCAGCGTGGTCATGCCAGGTCGCCCTGCAACACACCCTCCTTGACCACTGGTTGCCCGTCCAGGCTGACGCTGCAGTGACGCAGCGGCAGGTCGTAGTGGCCAAGCGTGTGGCGTCCGGCGACTTCGTTTGCGCCGGTCGAATAGAGGAAGTTGCCGGCGAAGGCGCGCTGCTCCGTGCCGTTGCAGTCGCGCTTGTCATACAGAGCCATCGCTTCCCAGCGCGCTCTTCGATTCATGCCCCAGCCGACATGCGACACGGCATAGGCCTCCCGATCGCTCCAGGCGGCGAAATACTCACGCATCAGTTCCGCGTCCAGGCCGTCGCCTTCGATTTTCGTCACGTAGTCGTCTTCGATCGTGAGACGGATCCTGGTTTCCAGATAGCGTTTGAACGTCAGGTTGAGATCGCCCGGCGCCATGACGAGAACGCCGTTGACGCTCTTCGCCTTCGGGAAGGCCAGGCACAGGCCGCCCGGCCAGTGCGACAACGTGCCTGGCTTCTCGGTGTAGCCCCACACGCCGCCAACCTGAGCGCCTTCGACGCCGATGGACAAGTCGGTGCCGGCAGGGGAGGTGACTTTCATCGATTTGGCCGCCCGCAGGAGGCGCATGCCCGCCCTCACCTTCTGCTCGTCGGCGGAGGAGGGCGCGAGGCGCTCGAGGGCCTCCGGATGCTCGTTCGAGATATAAAGCACGCGCGCCCCGCCCTTGAGAATCGTGGGCAGTTCCGCGGCATGCATCAGGCCTTCGATCGTGCAGTCGGCGACAAACACGGAACCGGCCAGCGCCGCCATTGCCGGACCGAGGTCCCGCAGCGCGGTCGACGCTCCCGTGGAGCGAATGGGGACCGGGGCAGTCTGGCGTGGGGTGGGGACCACGACATGAAAAGGGCGCGCCTTCAACTGGAGGAGCGCAAGTTCGGCCAACTGCACGTTCAGAGTGCGCGACTGCGTCTCCGAGAGGATCGCGCAGGCGTCGCCCGGCCCGACCTTGCAACGGGCGAAGACTTCGGCGAACAGGTCGATCCACTTGCCTTCGATGCGCTCGGCGATCATGCGGCTGATTGTAATGCCCATCTCCCGGACGGCGTTTTTGCTTCGCGTTCGAAACTGTTGGGGGGCGAACAGAGCCGGGCGCCAGGTTCGGGTAAACTCATCCAATGATCGTTTACGACCTCAAGTGCGGCATCGGCCACCGGTTTGAAGGATGGTTCGGCTCGGCTGTGGACTTCGCGGGCCAGCAGAAAGCCGGGCAGCTGGCCTGCCCGTCGTGCTCGGACGAGCGCATCGAGCGCATGCCGTCGGTGACCCGGATCAATGTTGGAGCGCTCGAGAAACCCCAGGTCGCCGCCGTTTCCGAAGCGGCGCCCGAGGGCAAGGATGCATTCGCGATCGCCCAGATGCTCTATTCCAGGATGCTCGATGAACTTCTGACCAAAAGCGAGGATGTCGGCGCGGAGTTCCCCGAGGAAGCCCGGCGCATTTTTTACGACGAATCCCCGGCCCGGGCGATCCGCGGCGTGGCAACCAAGGCGGAACACGAGGCCATGGTGGAGGAAGGCATCCCGATTGCGCGCCTGCCGGTGCCGCGCAAGCACCGCCTGAACTGACGGCTTGCGCGTTCTGGTCGAGTTGGGCATCCCGAATTGTACACAATGTGTATTATGTCAAATCGAAGACCCCAAGAGTAGTCCTAAGGCTGATCGGCTCTTCAGCCTTTCACTCCACGGCCCCCGCTCGCTTGAGCAGCGTTACCACCGGCTCGTAGCCTTTCCTGACCGCCAGCGTCAACGCCGAGTCCCCGGCGCTCCTGGTCTTGTAGTTGACGTCCGAATCGCTATAAAGCAGCGCCTTCGCGGCCTCTTCGTGGCCGTTGCGCACGGCAAGCATCAGCGGCGTGTATTCGTTTGGAGCGATGGCGTTCTTGTTGGCGCCATTGTCCAGCAGGAACTTCACCATGTTCACGCGTCCCTCGAACGCGGCGTAATGCAGCGGCGTCCAGCCTGCTGGATTCATTTCCGCGCCGTTTGCGAGCAGTACCTTCGCCGCCTCGATATGACCACCCAGGGCTGCCGCCATCAGTGCCGTGTCGCCGAACTTGTTGCGCCCGTTGACCGAAGCTTTTTGGGCAATCAGGTAGGAAACGACGCCCGCATGCCCACCACGCGCGGCAAACATAAGCAGCGTGCTGCCTTCGGCGTCGGA
>JANMXB010000254.1:0-2072 GCA_031380765.1 Pseudomonadota bacterium
GCGCTCCGCGAGATAGCCCACCATCGACTCCTGCCCGGCGAAGGCCGCGTAGTGCAGCGCGGTCCACTGCCTGGACTCGCGGTTGATCTTCGCGCCGCGCTCGAGAAGCCACTTCACCACTTCAATGCGGCCTTTCCACGCGGCGTGCATCAGCGCGACTTCTCCCAGCTTGTTGACCTTGTTGACGTTCGCGCCGCGCGACACGAACAGCTCCATGAGCGGCAGGTTGCCTTCCCACGCCGCGATCATGAGGCCGGTGCCGATGCGGTCGCCGATGAAATCCGGGTCGAGGCCGCGATCGAGCCATTCGCGCGCCCGGCCAATGTCGCCCATCTCGATGCGCATGCCGAATTCGACCGGGTCCGGCAGGCCCGTGGAGCGCCAGAACTGCGCCTGTGCCGGCGCGCAGATGGACAGCGTGAGGCAGGTGATCGTGGCTAGAATGTTTGCGGAAATTCGTCTTGCCATGAACCCCTGTCTCTCCCCTTTGTATTCGTCGCTCTGTCGGGCGCTTGCCCTCTCGCTCGTCCTGCATGCTGCGGTGCTGATCTGGGGCGCCCGATTGCCTGCCGTCCTGCCTTCGATCGCCCGCCAGCCCGATCCCGCGCTGAAGGTCAGGCTGGTCGAGCCGCCTGCCCTTCCCGCCGCTGCTCCAGCGCCGCAGCCGGAATTGTCGACGCGTGAGGATACTCCGCGCAAGGCCATAACACCGCAATTACAAAAATCTCCACCGCGTTTGATGCGCCCGCCCGACCCCCTGCGCCCCACTGGCGCGCGGGCCCTTGCCGGCGAAGGCGCGCGCAAGGCCGGCGAGCAGATCGCGCAGGAATTGTTCTACCCGCCCGAGGCGATCGAGCGCGGGCTCGAGGGCGAGGCGCTGGTGCTGCTGTTCCTGGATGAGTCGGGCAATGCGATCGCAGCGCGGATCGAAGCCTCCAGCGGGCATGCGATTCTCGACGCGGCGGCCGTGCGCGCGGCGCGCGCGCTCAAGTCGCTGCCGGCGAGCGCGCCGCGGGAGGCGCTCCTTCCGGTAAGGTTCAGGTTGCGGTGACAAAAGGGGAGGGGCAATGGATTCGTTTGCGGGAAAAGTTGCGGTGGTTACAGGAGCGGCAAGCGGGATCGGGCTTGCATTGGCGCACCGGTTCGCGGACGAAGGCATGAAGGTGATGCTCGCCGACATCGAGGAAGAGCCACTCGCGGCAGCAGAGGCGGCGATCAGGGCCAAAGGCGGTACTGCGATTGCTGTGCGCACGAATGTGATGGCCGAGGCGGAAATCCGGCGCCTGGCGGACACGGCCTTTGCCACCTGGGGCAACGTGCACGTCCTTTGCAGCAACGCCGGTGTCGGCGGCGGGGCGGGCGCGGACGGGATCTGGAACGTTCCGCGGGAGGACTGGGACTGGGTCCTCGGCGTCAACTTCTCAGGCGTGCTGCACGGCGTCCGGCATTTCGTGCCACGCATGCTGGCCGCGGGCGAACCGGGCCATATCGTCAACACGGCTTCGGTGGCAGGGCTGGTCACGGCCACCGCCGGGCCTTATACGGTTTCGAAGCACGGCGTCGTGGCTCTGAGCGAGATGCTCTACAAGGACCTCAAAGCGCGTGCTTCGAAACTCTCCGCTTCGGTGCTGTGCCCCGGATGGGTCGACACGAACATCATGGAGTCGGTGCGCAACCGTCCGGAGGAACTCACGCCGAACGCATTGGCGCAGCCCGCGCCGACGCCGCGCATGCAGATGATCCGCAAGGCGGTCCGCGAACTCGTCAGGAACGGCTTTCCACCGGCCGAGGTCGCAGGCCTCGTGTTCGATGCGATAAAGAACGACACGTTTTACGTCGTCGCGGTGCAGCCGGACATCAATGATGCGATCGCGTTGCGGCTGGAGGATATCCGCCTGCGCCGCAACCCGACGATGGCGCCAGTGATGTAGCTGCGCGTCAGCCGGCTGCCGCGTAGGCCAGGCGCTTGAACTCGAACGCGAACGGATGCCAGAAGCCCATCTGGCGCTGCGTCATATTGATGCCGGCGAATTTTCCGCCCGGCGCTATCCACCAGTGCGTGCCGGCGATTC
>JANMXB010000281.1:0-2671 GCA_031380765.1 Pseudomonadota bacterium
TCATGGTGTCACCTCCGACGAATTGACTATACGACGTCCGGCAAAGCGGAACCCATGGCCGCGCTCCGGCCTACGACCCTCTGCGTGCCAGGTAAATCCCGGCCAGCACCACGCAGCCGCCGGCAATCTGCATTGCCACCAGCGGCTCGCCGAGCAGGATCCACGCGAAAACGCCTGCCATCACCGGCTGCAGCAACAGGCTGACCGACGAGAACGACGCCGGCAGGTGCGCCAGCGCATAGGCAATCAGGCCTTGCCCGCCGGCATGCGAGATGATGGCGACGCCTGCGAGGACCAGCCAGCCGGAAGCGCTGACCGGCAGCATCTGCTCGCCGGTTGCGAGCGCAACGGGAAAAAGAATGATCGCGGTGAGCGTAGTGGTAATTGCCATGAAGCGCAGGGTGCCGGCGCCGCGCACGCGCAGGCCCTTGGCCGCAAACAGGTACCACGCATAGAAAATCGCGGTCACCACGCCCAGCGCATCGCCCAGGAGCGCCGTTGAGGAGAATGCCATGCTCGTGCTCACCAGCATCCCGACGCCAGCGAGCGCGGTAAAAAGGCCGGCGAGAAATACGCGGCCCGGTTTCTCGCCGAACAACAGCCATGCGGCGAGGGTGACGAAGATGGCCGACAGATTGGCGAGCAGGGTCGAATTCGCCACCGATGTGAACTTGACCGAGAGGTGCCAGAACCCCAGGTCCCCCGCGAAAGCGATTCCCGCGCCGATGAAGAGGCGCCAGGGCAATGGATCCCGAGTGTCCGGGGCGCGTCCCCACGCGGCGTAGAGTGCCCAGAGTACCGGCACCGCAAGCGCGACGCGCCAGAAGGCAGTCGCAGTAGGGCCTGCTTGCGATACGCGCACAAAGATGGGCGACATGCCGATGCACACCGCGGCCAGGAGCAGCGCAACAAGCGCCCAGCCCTGGCGCGTGCCCGGCGCAGCCTGCTGCACGGGTGCTTGTGCCGTGGTGAAACCTCGCATTGTGCGCTGGATGGTAGCAATGATCGCAGTACCGCCGGGGGGTGTGGGTGGTAAAATTTTTGATCCCCCATGAATACCCCGCGCTTCGTCCACCTCCGGTTGCACAGCGAGTATTCCGTTGCCGACGGCATCGTCCGCATCGACGAGGCGGTGACCCACGCGGCGGCCGACGGCATGCCCGCGCTCGCGCTCACCGACGCGGGCAATCTCTTCGGGATGGTCAAGTTCTACAGGTGCGCGCGGGAGGCCGGGGTCAAGCCCCTCATCGGGGCCGACTGCTGGGTGCAGAACGCGGTGGATCGCGACAAGCCCTCGCGCATCCTGCTCCTCGTAGGCTCGCGCGCAGGCTATCTGCGCCTGTGCGAGCTGCTCTCGCGCGCCTGGCTCACCAACCAGCACCGCTCGCGCGCCGAGATCGACAAGGCGTGGCTGAGCGACGGCGGCACCGATGGCCTGATCGCCCTGTCGGGCGCCTGCGGCGGCGACATCGGACAGGCGCTTGCCGCGGACAACGATCCCGCGGCCGAAAAGCTCGCCCGCGAATGGGCGGCGCTTTTCCCGAACCGTTTTTACCTCGAGCTGCAGAGGGCCGGCCATCCGCAGACCGAGACGCTGGTCGCCCGCACCGTGCAGCTGGCGACAAGACTGAAGCTGCCCGTGGTGGCGACACATCCGGTGCAGTTCGTCGCTGCGGACGATTTCAAGGCGCATGAGGCGCGCGTGTGCATATCGCAGGGTTACGTGCTCGGCGACCAGCGCCGCCCCAGGCACTTCACTCCCGAGCAGTATTTCAAGACCCAGGATGAAATGGCGGCGCTGTTCGCCGACATCCCGCAGGCGCTGCAGAACGCGGTCGAGATCGCGCGGCGCTGCAACCTGACGATCGAGCTTGGCAAGTCCAGGCTGCCGGAGTTTCCGACGCCCGAGGGCGTCACGATCGACCCCTACCTGCACCGGTTGTCGGTGGAAGGTCTGCAGGGGCGGCTCGACAGGTTGTATCCGGATCCGGCGGCGCGGGAGGAAAACGCTGCGCGCTACCGCGAAAGGCTCGAATTCGAAATCAGGACCATCGTCCAGATGGGATTCGCGGGGTACTTCCTGATCGTTGCCGACTTCATCAACTGGGCGAAGAAAAACGGCGTGCCGGTCGGGCCGGGTCGCGGCTCCGGAGCGGGCTCGCTCGTCGCGTACTCGCTTGGCATCACGGATCTCGATCCTTTGCGCTACGACCTGCTGTTCGAGCGCTTCCTCAATCCGGAGCGCGTGTCGATGCCGGACTTCGACATCGACTTCTGCCAGGATGGCCGCGACAAGGTCATCGGCTACGTGCGCGACAAGTACGGCGCCGGCAGCGTTTCTCAGATCGCGACGTTCGGCACCATGGCGGCGCGCGCGGTGATTCGCGACTGCGGCCGAGTGCTGGACCTTGGTTACAACTTCTGCGACCAGATCGCCAAGCTGATCCCCTTCCAGCCCGGCAAGACGATCACGCTTGCCATGGCCCGCGAAATGGAGCCGCTGCTCGCCGAGCGCGAAGAGAAGGAAGACGAGGTCCGGCAGCTGCTGGAACTCGGCGGGAAGCTCGAGGGCCTCACGCGCAACGTCGGCATGCACGCGGGCGGCGTGCTGATCGCGCCGGGCAAGCTCACCGATTTCTGCCCGCTGTACGCGGCCGAAGGCACCCAGAAC
>JANMXB010000322.1:0-2944 GCA_031380765.1 Pseudomonadota bacterium
CCGCTGCCCTGTCGGTAGTCGCCGCTCCCGCCGTCGTCAACGCGCAACCCGCAGCATTCCCGTCCAGGACGGTGACCTTGGTGGTGCCATTCACGCCCAGCAGCGGCAGCGACATCATCGCCCGCATCCTGGCGCCCAAGCTGGCTGCCCGCTGGGGCCAGCCCGTGGTGGTCGATAACAAGCCCGGCGCCAGCGGCGCCCGCCAGGCCGATTGCGGCGACGCCGCCAGCGACTAAAAGCAGCTTCATCAATTTCATTTCAAATGTCTCCTCGGAGGTGGGTTGAAACCTGTAGAAATACGCGCTGCCGCGGCAGTCACAGCGTAAACGCCATGGGCCTGGCGGCCGCCTGTTCCGCACGCCTGCCGCTACACTGCCCTGCTTGAAAATGAAACCGCCGAGGACCCGATGAAAGCAGCCGTCGTCACGCCCAATGGCGTCGAAATCCAGGACGTTGCCGCACCCAAACCGCAGCCCTCCCAGGTCCTCGTGCGAGTGCGCGCCTGTGGCCTGAACCGGGCCGACCTGGCCGTCGCGGCCGGCAAGGCGCATGGGGCGGTAGGCGGCGCAGGCACCATCGTCGGCATGGAGTTCGCCGGCGAAGTCGCCGAGGTCGGCAGCGAAGTGCGCAACGTGAAAGTGGGAGACCGCGTGATGTGCTCCGGTGCGGCGGGCTATGCCGAGTACGCGGTGGCCGACTGGGGACGCGCCCAGGTCCTGCCTCCCGGCATGGGATTCGAGGACGCCGCCACACTGCCGGTTGCGTTGCAGACGATGCACAATGCGCTCGTGACCGCGGGTGGGTTGAAGAAGGGCGAAAGCGTGCTGATCCAGGGCGCGAGTTCCGGGGTCGGGATCCTCGGCCTGCAGATTGCCAAGTTCATGGGCGCGAGCCTCGTGATCGGCTCGTCGACCAACGCCGCGCGGCGCGCGAAGCTGAAGGACTGGGGCGCCGACATGGCGATCGACACCGCCAATGAAGGCTGGGCCGAGGAAGTCATCGCCGCCACCGACGGCAAGGGAGTCCACCTGATCGTCGACCAGGTTTCGGCCAGCGTGGCCAACGCCAACATGAACGCGGCCCGCGTACTGGGGCGAATCGTCAATGTTGGGCGGCTCGGCGGCTTCAAGGGCGAATTCAACTACGACCTGCACGCGATGAAGCGCATCTCTTATATCGGCGTGACCTTCCGGACCCGCTCGGTCGAGGAGGTGCGCGAGATCAACCGCCTGATGCGCGCGGATTTGTGGGACGCGGCGGCGGCGGGGAAATTGAAACTGCCGATCGACCGCAGCTTTGCGCTGGATAAAGTGGTTGAAGCATTGGCTTACATGAAAGCCAACAAGCACTTCGGCAAAATCGTGCTGAAGGTTTAGAAAATAGTGGTTACATGCTGCGGCGGTATTGGCCGCCGACTTCGAAGAGGGCATGGGTGATCTGACCCAGCGAACACACGCGCACGGCGTCCATCAGCACAGCGAAGACATTTTCGTTGCGGATCACGGCCTGCTGCAGCCGTTCGAGCATCGCAGCGCACTCCTTCGCATTCTTGCCCTGGAAATCGCGCAGGCGCTTGAGCTGCGATTGTTTTTCCGCGTCGGTGGAGCGGATGAGCTCGATCCGCTGCGGCGCGCCGTCGGCATTGGGATTGCGGAACATGTTCACGCCGACGATCGGATACGAGCCGTCGTGCTTTTTGTGCTCGTAGTACATCGACTCTTCCTGGATCTTGCCGCGTTGGTAGCCGGTTTCCATCGCGCCGAGCACGCCGCCGCGCGCTGAAATCGCCTCGAATTCCTTCAGCACCGCTTCCTCGACGAGGTCCGTAAGCTCGTCGATCACGAACGCGCCCTGGTTGGGGTTCTCGTTCTTGGCCAGGCCCCATTCGCGGTTGATGATCATCTGGATCGCCATCGCGCGGCGCACGGACTCTTCGGTCGGCGTGGTGATCGCTTCGTCGTAGGCGTTGGTATGCAGCGAATTCGTGTTGTCGTAAGTCGACACCAGCGCCTGCAGCGTGGTGCGGATGTCGTTGAAGGAGATTTCCTGCGCGTGCAGGCTGCGGCCCGAGGTCTGCGAGTGGAACTTGAGCTTCTGGGATCTTTCGTTCGCGCCGTAGCGGTTTTTCATCGCGACCGCCCAGATGCGCCGCGCCACGCGGCCGATCACCGTGTACTCCGGATCCATGCCGTAGGAAAAGAAGAACGACAGGTTCGGCGCGAATTCGTCGATGCGCATGCCGCGCGCGAGGTAAGTCTCGACGAAGGTGAATCCGTTCGAAAGGGTGAACGCGAGCTGGCTGATCGGGTTCGCGCCGGCTTCCGCGATGTGGTACCCGGAGATCGACACCGAATAGAAATTGCGCACCTGGTGGCGCACGAAATATTCCTGGATGTCGCCCATGACCTTGAGCGAGAACTCGGTCGAAAAAATACAGGTGTTCTGGCCCTGGTCCTCCTTGAGGATGTCGGCCTGCACCGTGCCGCGCACCGAGGCGAGCGTCCAGTCGCGGATCTTCTGGTGCTCGTCCTCGGTCGGCTCGCGGCCGTTGTCGGCGCGGAACTTGTCGGCCTGCTGGTCGAGCGCTGTGTTGAAGAACATCGCAAGGATCGTCGGCGCCGGCCCGTTGATCGTCATCGAGACCGAAGTGTTCGCGTCCGTCAGGTCGAACCCCGAGTACAGCACTTTCATGTCCTCTAGCGTGGCGATCGACACGCCCGAGTTGCCGACCTTGCCGTAGATGTCCGGCCGCTCGTCGGGATCGAAGCCGTACAGCGTGACCGAATCGAAAGCGGTCGACAGCCGCTTGGCCGGCATGTCCTTCGAGAGCAGGTGAAAGCGCCGGTTGGTGCGGGAAGGATCGCCTTCGCCGGCGAACATGCGCGTGGGATCCTCGTTCTCGCGCTTGAAAGCGAACACGCCGGCCGTGAACGGGAAGGAGCCC
>JANMXB010000584.1:0-2004 GCA_031380765.1 Pseudomonadota bacterium
AAGAGCACCACGTTCTCGAGAATCAGCCCGAGCGCCACTGTGGCGAGCAGCCAGGATTCCGAGCCGCGACGCGCGAACGGGCGCACGCCTATCGCTTCGACGAGCGCGCTCCACGCGGCGCACAGAGCGAGCGCGAGCGGCACGCCTGCCCAGAGCGGCAGGCCCAGCTTCACGCCGAAAGTGAAGATGAGCACCGCGCCCAGCATCAGCGTTGAACCCTGCGCGAAATTCACCGTCCCCGACACCGCGTAGGTGACGAAGAAGCCCAGCGCCGTGAGCCCGTACATGCTGCCCAGTCCGACGCCTGCGACCACGGAGGAAAGGAAGGTATTGAGATCCATTGCCGGAAAAAAAGAAGCCCCGCGAAACGGGGCCTGTGATCGGTTGGGGTAGTGGCTTACTTGACCGGGACGATCTTCCCGCCGTCGAACTTCACCATGACGTAGTCGTCGGCCCCAAGGCCCTCGTGGTCGTTCGGCCCGAAGGGCTTCTTGTACGTCTTGATGAGCCCTGCATAGTCGTCGATCTCGTACATCGCCTTGCGGATCGCCTCGCCATCGGTGCTCTTGGCCTTTTCGATCGCGCGCGCGAGGAGGTTCATGGCGTCGTACGCATTGGCGGTGCCCACCGGCGCGAGCACGTCGGCGGGGCCTTTCACGCCGTATTTGGACTGCATCGCGGTGAGCACGCGCTTGCCGGCGTCGTTGAGGGTGCCGAAGAAGCTGTAGGTCTGCACGAAGTGCGCTTCGCCCGCCGTCGGGCCCACGAGCTCGTCGAAGCGGCCGCCGGAGATGCCCCAGTGCGAGATCACCGGGACCTTCCATCCCATGCGCTCGCGCGCCTTCATCATCTGCGCGCCGGGTGCGGCATTGGCCACCAGGATCAGCGCGTCGGCACCCGCGTTCTTCAGGCGCGTGAGCTGCGCGGTCATGTCCACGTCGGTGGCCTCGATCTTCTCGATGCCGGCGATGCCGATGCTGGCCGCGGCGGCGGCGGCCTTGAGGCCCTTCTCGTTCGATTCGCCCCACGGATTGTTGATCAGCACCAGGCCCGGCTTCTTCACGCCATAGGTCGCCATCGCATATTTGATGAGCTTCACGTCGACGAGGTCGTCCTGCGCCGAAACGCGAAACACGTAGTTGGGATTGGCGCCGTTCTTGGTGATGTTGGTCGCTGCGGCCCAGACGCCCATGAAGGGCACCTTTTCCTTGTTTACCACCGGGATGATCGCAAGGGACACCGGCGAGTCGATGCCGCCGAAGAGCGCCGCGACCTTTTCGTTGGAGATGAGCTCGCGCGCCGCGGCCAGGCCCTTGGGCGGGCTCGACTCGTCGTCGCGGCGCACCAGCAAAACCTTTCTGCCCAGGATGCCGCCCCTGGCGTTGAGCTCGTCGATGGCGATCGTGAGGCCGCGCGTGATCGCCTCGCCCGACTGCGCCGAGCCCCCGGTCAAGGCGGCGACGAGGCCGATCTTGATGTCCTGGGCCGAAGCGGCGCCGGCGAATGCCAGCGCGGCGGCGAAAAACAGAATTCTGGACTGGACGGACATTGTTTCCTCCTGGGGTTTGAACGCTTCCCGGTTGCAAGCGCCATGCCACGGACAACAGGGCAGTAAGGGCCCTTGTTCCGGCACGGCAGCGGAGCATCCTGCGGCGAGCGGGCACAAGGATGGTGCAGCGCCCGCGGGCCGTCAACCGGCCCAGGGCGCAGGGCCGGACGCTTACAATTGGCGGAGCAAAAAGAGCTTGCGGAGAATTCGATGAGCGATGCACCCCCGCCGGCGATGCCCAAGGGCGCGCCGAACCTGGCCGAAATCCTGATCCAGACGAAGGACCTGCCCTGGCGCGCGAAATCGCTCAAGGGCCTGCACGAAAAAATGCTCTGGCGGGACGAAACCACCGGCGCCACGATTTCGCTCAACAAATTCGACAAGGGCGCCGGCATCCCGAAGCCGCACAGCCACGCGTCCAACCAGTTCATGTTCTGCCTCGAAGGCCGCTACGA
>JANMXB010000348.1:0-7060 GCA_031380765.1 Pseudomonadota bacterium
ATCGCCGCGACGAAGGCCGGCATGCCGCCCGGATAGGTGCGCCCGAGCGCGGTGGCCGCGTGTTCTCCGAGGACATCAGCGCGAGCAGGATCAGCTCCTCGCGCTCCAGGGTGGCCCCCGGCCTGAGGCGCGAGCGCGTGAACTTGAGCGAATCCATGTCCTCTTCGCTGATTGTAAGCCGCTCGTGCATGTTGAGGCCGCGGTCGAGCACGACCATCGCGGTCATCAGCTTGGTAATCGAGGCAATTGGAGTCACCAGGGCAGCGTTACGCGAATAGAGCGTTTCTCCGCTCGAAGCGTCCATGATCAGCACGCTTTGCGAGGCCAGGTGGCTGATGTCGGGAATGCCCGCCATCGTCCTGGTGCTGTGCGAGAGTACCGTTTTCACCACCTCGATGGCCGTTTCGCTCTTGCGGACGTCGGCCTGCGACGCCTCAAAAGGGACTGCCTGCGCCGAACCCAGGCAGAGGCCGAAAGCCGCGAGCACGGCCAGGCGGGGAAGATGCGGGGCGAGAGACTTGCGGAAATCCATTCCAGACTCCTCAAATGCGCTACAGCGGGCCGGACTGACGTCTCCCCCTCGTCGCCGGTGCGGACTACATGTGTAGGAGTACGACCTACCCCACGTCCTGATTGTTCCGGCAAAACCCGGGATAGAGCAAACTTTTTTGTAACAGTTACCTTTCCGCCAGCCCATAACCATGAGACAAGCGCGAGCGGGAAAGGCTCCCCTGTGGCCGTGACCGCCGAATTGTTCTATTTCAGGGGGTTGCACCCGGGGCGCCGGCGATGGCGCTAGAGCGCTCGATGATGATGGTCTGGGCCCCCCCGCCGGCGAATCCGATTCCCAGGGTCCTGAGCTCCATTTCGATTCGCTTGAACGCCTGCGCGCGCACGTCGAACTGATTGCCCGGCGCGGTCTGGAACTTGCATCGGAAGACTTTCACGCCAGGGTCGATGCGCGCGAGCTTGCTCTTGAGGGGCTCGCGCAGCAGGGGACCGATTTCCGGATCCTTCATCATGTCCTGGCCGATTTTCTTGATGAGCTTGCGGATCTTCTCGCTGTCCACGTCGATCGGCAGCGGCAGGTTGAACTTTTCGATCACCCAGTCGCGCGAATTGTTGCGCACGGTGCCCAGCGAACCGTATGGCACGAAATGCAGCGGCCCGTTGTGATGCCGAAGCGCGACGGTGCGCAGCGTGATCCGCTCGACCGTGCCTTTGGTGATGGTTCCGCTTTCGACGTACTCGCCCACCCGGAACACATCTTCGGCGAGAAAAAATATCCCCGCGATGACATCCCTGACGAGCGCTTGGGCGCCAAAACCCACCGCAAGCCCGATCACACCGGCACCAGCCAGGAGCGGCGTGATCTCGATCCCCAGCGCCCACAGCGACGAGAGCACCAGCAGGACGCCAAGCATTACGGCAGCAGTGGTCCGCAGTAGCGGGAGCAGCGTCAGCAGCCGCGCGTTCGGATTGGAAGCCGCGACGTGCGCATCATGCGGACCGATACGCTTGAGCCGATGATCGATGGTGGTGCGCACAAGAATCCACACCACGTTGGCAAACAGCGCCAGCGCGGCCACGCCGAGAAGCTGAAATCCGAAGCGCACGGCGAAGTTCTGGCTGGCGGCGAGCTCGCCCATCGGGGCATGCAGGGCAATCGCACACGCGCCCAGCCCGATCAGTACCACCACAAACCGCGCCGCTGAAAGGACGATGCTCGGCATGAGCGCCGGGTCGGACAGCTCGTTGTCCGCGGCCTGCGGAACCGCGGCCTCGAGCGCCGCGAACTCTGCGCGCCAGAAAAAGAACACGAATTCACGCAAACTCATCTGCACCACGACGACCGCCGCGGCGATCGCCGCGATCACTGCCGCGGTCGTCGAGCCCAGCAGCCAGAGGAGGAATACCGCGGCGACCATCAGCGCAACCACGATCGCGCGGGGAAATTTCGGCAGCCGCAGCCTGCGGCTGGCGGCAACGGCCGGCGCGGGATCGCGCACAAAGGCGAAAGCCGCAATGACCAGCAGCAGGGCCGTGAGAGCCGCGAAAACGAAACGCACCATCCCGGCCGCGTGCGTAGCCTTTGCGATCTGTTCGAGCGCGACGGGCGCGAGACTGGCGATCGCCGCAAGACCGGCGGCGGCAAGAACGGCCGCGACGAGCCATCCCACTTTGCGCTGCGCTACCGGCACAAGGCGCAGGCGCGCGCGGCCTGGCGCAAGCACCACGCTCGCCGCAATCCAGGCCAGGCGCAGCACGAGCACGAACAAGGTAACCGCGACCACCAGCTGCTGGATGCCCGGCGGCCATGCAAACGCCGCGGAAGTTGCGATGATCGCGAGGGTGAATAGCACGAGACCCGACCCGAGCAGCACAAGGCGGCGCGCTCCCAGGCGCAAGGCCTGCCGTGGCGAAGTCACGGGCATGGATTCGATCGCCCGCAGGGGCGCCCAGGCGTAACTCCAGTAGAGCCATTCCGCCCCGCATCCGACCAGCATGAGGACCAGCAGGTAGGTCACCGCCCGCACGCCCGAGCCGCTCATCAACGCCGAGGTTACGGACGCAATCACGCCGTGCAGCTCCTCCGGAGCTTGCGCAAAGTCGGATCCCAGGGCCGCCACCCGTCCCTTGGCGCCCTCGAGCAGCTCCATCGTCATGCCCGACAGGCTCATGACGCGGACCCCGCCGAGGCGGTCGAGCCCTCGGCCGTCCACTCCTCCGGCAGCCGCGCGGCCGACGCGTCGGCGTACGCCGGCAACAGGCGCGTTACGGACACTCCGGCCCCGAGCACCCTGGCCTGGCAAGCCAGGCGATCACCCGCCTTTGCATGCACACGCGCCAGGGTCGGCCGCTCGATATCGTTGAGCGCCGAAAGTTGTTCCGCGCCGCTCTCCACATGAATCCGGCAGGTGCCGCACCGGCCGCGACCTGAGCAGACGTCGGCGTGGGGAATATCGTTCATGCGGCTCAGTTCGAGGATCGACAGCCCGCGCCTGCCTTGCGCCATGAGCCCGCCGTCGTACCCGACGCGCACCCGGGCAAGGCGATTGCGAAGGATGCGCGCAGCGAAAACGCCGATCGCCAGCAGGGCGATCACGCCGTACAGGCCCAGCGTGCGCGCCTGGATCGCGTCAAGCTGCGCGCGGACCTGGTCGATTCGCGCCGCGTTCTCGACGATGCCGGCGCGCCATTGCGCGTCGGCTGCGAGCCGGGCCACCACCTCCTTGCCCGATTCGGCAAACCCCAGCAGGGCGACGATCGGGATGACGAAAAGCAGCGGCAGCACAAAACCGCCGATGCGCCGCCATACCGGCTTGAGCACCAGCCACGAATAGAGCCCAAGCGCCGCGTGCACCCAAACGAAGAGAACCGCGAACAGTTGCTGGAACGCATACACCGGCGCGAGGCTCCAGTAGATCGAAAGGATCTGGCTGTAGCTCGGCTCGTATTCGCCGGTCAGCTCGCTCGCCACGGCAGTCATCAGCACATGGCTGATCAGGAGCGGCGGCGTAAGCACCCCGAGTACGAGCTGCACGACGTCGGTTCGGCTCATCGCGAAGGAGTGGCGCGCAGCGATGGCGTACAGGCCGAGCAGCGCGTGCAGGAGCGCGGAGCCGCCAAGGAGCACCCTTCCGGTGCTCGACTGCCAGGGTCCGAGCAAAGTGGCGCGCCACTCCTCCATGGTCGCCAGCGAGTGCAGCCCGATCGAGAGGTTCACCAGGTGACCGGTCACAAACACCATCAGGATGAGGCCGCAAACCAGCCTCACGTTACGCAACACGGTTTTCAAGTGCGCCTCCCCTGCCGCTTGTTGTTGTCGACTACCCCGGCGTCCTACCCCCTCAGCACCTCCAGTACAGGATACCTCCCCTTGAGCGGTCCTTGGGAGGGTACGCCCCACCAGCGCTCCAACGCCGTCGCGTACAAGCTGCGGAAATCCACCGCGTGCAGGAGGTTTCCGCCTTCCAGCCGGTCCAGCCTGGGCGCTTGGCCGTACAACCCGCCCTTCACCAACCCGCCGGTGACGAAATGCGCCGCAGCGGTCCCATGGTCGGTGCCATTCGAATTGTTCTCCTGCGGCCGACGCCCGAACTCCGCGTATGTCATCACCAGCGTCGACTTCCAGCGATCGATCTCGAGGAGCGCGCCCTTCAGCGCGGCGAGCCCCTCGGCCAGTTCGCCCAGCAGGCGCTGGTGGACCGGCAACTGGTTCTGGTGCGTGTCGAATCCGTTCAGGGTGAGCCGGATCGCTCCCACGCCGGCCGGGTTTGCGGCCAGCTGGGCGGCCGTGCGCACAGCATTGCCGAACGCTGTCTTCGGGAAATCGGTGCGAAACGCGACGTTGGGATTGAGGTGAGACGCGGCTTGCAGAATGTCGCCCTGCACCTTGAGGATATGGTTCAGCGCGGCGTTTCCACGCGTTCCTTCGCCGCCTGCCAGCTTCGCCTGGCGCAGGAACTGCTCTGTCTCGTTGAGGGTGATCGCCCGCGTGCCCGCACCCGCAAACGGTCCCATCTCGCTCGATCCCACCACGACCCCGTCGGCGGCAAAGTCCGCCGGCGCCGGCTTCGCTGCAAAGACCCGCGCAAGCCATCCATCGCCCAGGTATTCGTCCGGCTTCGAAGCGGTGTCCCAGATCTCGATGGAGCGGAAATGCGACAGGTTCGGGTGGTCATAGCCGACCCCCTGGACGATCGCGAGGTCTTTCGCCTGCCACAGGGGCATCAGCGGCTTGAGTGCCGGATGCAGGCCCGCGCGTTCGTCGAGCTGGAGGACGTCGTCCCTGCGCACCGCGATGCGGGGACGAAGTGAGTAGTAGGCCTGGTCGGCATACGGCACCACGGTGTTGAGCGCATCGTTGCCGCCCTTGAGCTCGACGAGGATAAGCAACTGCCGGTAACCGGGCTCGGCAAGCGAAATCCGTGGCAGGCATAGCGACGCCACCGCTGCAACGCCTGCGGACAGGAATTTTCTGCGCTGCATGGCTATTTCAACTGGTAGGCGGGGTCGGAGGTGATCCGGCGGATCAACTCCACACCCTTGCCATGCGCGGGTTCGCTGGAGGCCGGCGGAATCGCAAGCAGCACTCGCTGCATCCCGGATTCGGGCGCCTCGCCGCCGAACTGGCGCAGCCATTCGGCCCCCGAAAAACGGATGTCGAGTGCTGCGCGCATGAAGCGTTCGCGCCCGTCGCCCAGCGCATTGATGCCCTTCATCTGGCCGTCACGCATCTGCGCCTGCATGCGGCTCTCGTCGACGCGGAACAGCCGCTCCAGGAACTGCTTGCGCGCAAGCAGCGTGGTGCTGTTGATCCACGCGTCGCCGCCAGGCCAGCCTTTGACGTTCGGCGGCGAGAAGAGGTCCTGGCCAAGCGTGCGCAGCAGGAACGTCAGCGGGAGCGGATCGGAATAGGCGACGTTGAACTGGCGCATCGTCCCGATCACCAGGTCCACCGGCGACTTGACGAGCGCGCCGCGATTCTCCGCCGCGTAGAACGCGTCCGACGTCAGCAGGGCGCGCAAAGCGGTTTTGATGTCGTATCCCGAGTCGCGGAACAGCACGGCAATCCGTTTTACTTCCCGAGCGTTGGGCGCCGGCGAGACGAACTCCTTCCACATCTTGGCCACCACAAACTCCGCGGTCTGCGGTTGCGCAAGCAAGATGCCCAATACGTCGTCGCCTTCGAATTCCCCGCTGCGGCCAAGTACGGTCTTGGCTCCGCGGTCATGAGCGAACGGCCGCCACAGGTAGGTGCCCGTTTCCGGGTCGACGCTCCATCCGGTGAAGGAGCGTGCCGCCTCCCGAATATCGGCTTCGGTGTAGCTGCCCTCGCCCAGCGTGAACAGCTCCATGACCTCGCGCGCGAAATTCTCGTTCGGCTGGCCGCGGCGGTTGGTGGCCGAATCCAGGTACACGAGCATTGCCGGGTCTTTCGAGACCGCGTGCAGCAGTTGGCCGAAATTGCCCAGCGCATGCCGCCGCAACAGCACGTTCTGGCGGTACATGAGCGTGCCCGACTTCACTTTCTGCACGCTCGAGGTGAAGTGGTTATGCCAGAACAGCGTCATGCGCTCGGTGAGAGGCGAGGGCGTGGTGAGCATCTCGGTCACCCACCAGTTCTTGAGCTCGACGGCACGCTCGAGCTGCTGGCGCTGGAATTGTTTTCTTTCCTCACCCGACAGGTCGCGCAGCCGGCGCGGCGAAATAAATTCGCTAACCCAACCCGGAGGAGGGATGCGCGCCTCGCCCGTAGCGTTTGCAAGAAGGCGATCCACGGCCTCGCGGCGGGAAAGCGTTGCGATCGCCGAGATCTGGTCCGGATGGGCATCGAACCCCGTGCGATTCAGCAGATGCCGCGCCGCCTGCGGCCCGAGGGTCTGCGCGACGGCGGCGCCCGAAGCGAATGCCACCAGGAATGCCGCGGTGGCGAGCGCCCGGATTCGCATGGATTCGTTAGCGCCCGCGATCGAAGTCGCGGTTGTAGTCGCGCATGTCGCGCCGGATCCCCTCGCGTTGCTCGGGCGACAGGCGCTGCCATTCGGCATTGCGCCGCGCGCGCTCTTCGCCCGCCGGGTCGCCGCGGCGGCGCGGATCGGCGTACTGGTACTGGCGCTGGAGGTCCTCCCGAAAACGCTGGCGCTCCTCGCCGGACATTCGTCCGCCGCCCCAGTCCGGGCGGCGATCGGGCCGGTCCCCGGGAGGCTGGGCGAGCGCCGTCCCCGCAGTCGCGGCGAAAAGCATTGCCAGCAACAATCGAACTACTACGCGGAAAAGCGGGCGCATGTGGGTTTCCTCTTGGCGCAAATACTACGCGAGGGCCGACCGCGCATGCCATCCCGCCCGTGTGGGATTTGTAACAATTGGTGATCGGCAGGGCCCGCGGCACACACCCTGTTACCCAAAGAGACGCAAGCCACAGACAAAACCGCCGCCAAACCTATACCATTTGCGCCATGGCCGAGCTAAAGACAAGAATTCTGGTGGTCGACGACGACCAGCGCCTGCGAGACATGCTGACCCGCTATCTGGGGGAGCAGGGATTCGAGGTGCG
>JANMXB010000357.1:0-2353 GCA_031380765.1 Pseudomonadota bacterium
CTTCGCGAAAAAGCTCGTGGCCGAAGGCAAGGGCCCGCGCCGCATCCGCGACCTGACGGTCAAGGTGGACGGCGATCCGAAGAAATTCTTCGAAGCGGCGAAAGCCGAAGTGGCCAAGGCCTCGCGCGGTTATCCCGCGCCGCTCGAGATCGTCGCCTGCGTGGAAGCCGCCGTGAACCTGCCGTTCGACGAAGGCAGGAAGGAAGAGCGCCGCAGGTTTGCGGGCCTGGTCGAAGGCAACGAGTCGAAGGCGCTGCGCCATATGTTCTTCGCCGAGCGCCAGACCGCGAAGATTCCCGACGTGCCCGAGGACACCCCGAAGCGCAAGGTCGAAAGCGCGGCCGTGATCGGCGCCGGCACGATGGGCGGCGGCATCACCATGAGCCTCGTAAACGCCGGCATCCCGGTCACGATCATCGAGATGAAGCAGGATGCGCTCGACCGCGGCATCGCCACGATCAAAAAGAACTACGCAAGCACCGTATCCAAGGGCCGCCTCAAGCAGGAAGAGATGGACAAGAGGATCGCCCTCATCACCCCGGCACTGGACATCGCCGCGGGCAAGGACGCGGACATCGTGATCGAAGCGGTGTTCGAGCGCATGGACGTCAAGCAGGAAATCTTCAGGAAGCTCGACGCCGTCATGAAGCCCGGCGCGATCCTCGCATCCAATACGTCCACCCTCGACGTGGACCGGATCGCCGAGGTAACCCGTCGCCCGCAGGACGTGATCGGCACGCATTTCTTCTCGCCGGCCAACGTCATGCGCCTGCTGGTAGTGGTGCGCGGCAAGGCCACCGGCAAGGACGTTCTCGCGACGACGATGGCGCTGGGCAAGAAAATCAGGAAGGTGCCGGTGGTCTCCGGCGTCTGCGACGGCTTCATCGGCAACCGCATGATCGAGAAATACGGCCAGCAGTCGCTGTTCCTGCTCGACGAGGGCTGCAGCCCGCAGCAGGTCGACGCCGCCGTGCAGAAGTGGGGCAAGGCAATGGGACCGCTCACGATGGGCGACATGGCGGGCCTCGACATCGGCTGGGAGATCAGGAAGCGCCGCTACGTCGAGCGCCCGAATTTCCGCTACTCGAAAGTCGGCGACAAGATCGCCGAGCTCGGCCGCTACGGCCAGAAAACCGGCAAGGGCTGGTACCTGTACGAAGCCGGGAGCAGAAAGCCGGTTCCCGACCCCGCGGTGGACAAGATCATCGAGGACTACCGCAAGGCAAACAACATCAAGACCCGGGCCATATCGGATGAGGAAATCGTCGAGCGCCTGATCTACGCGCTCGTGAACGAGGGCGCCTGCATCCTCGAGGAAGGCATCGCATTGCGCGCTTCCGACATCGACATGGTTTACCTGACCGGCTACGGCTTTCCCCCCTATCGCGGCGGGCCGATGTTCTATGCCGACACGGTGGGCCTGCCCAAGGTGCTCGCCTCGATCGAGAAATTCCAGCAAGGCTACATGGGCGAGGTCTGGAAGCCCGCGCCGCTGCTCGTGAAGCTCGCCCGTGAAGGCGGGAGGTTCAACGCATGATGCGCGCGCCCAGGCTCATCTTGCTTGCCTTGGCGCTGTGCGTCGCCGCGTGCGCCAGGCAGCAGATGCCCTTGCCGCCTTCGCCCGAATGGGTGGACTTCCACTCGGCGTCTTCACGCCATGCGGCGAGCTTTCCCGAAAAGCCCAAAGCGAGCCTGAAGGAGGACGCGACACCCGGCGGCCTGAGGACATTCAGCTATCTCCAGGAAGTCCAGTCCGCGAGCCGGTACTTCGGCACGGGCTGGATCCCGGTTGCGACCGTGCCGCCCGACAAGGCCGGGCGCGACCGCCTTCTCGACATCGCGGCCGCGGCGGCGCTGAAAAGCATTCCCGGCGGAACGATCGTCGCGACCTACAAGCCGGTGAACGAAGGCATCGAAGGGCGCATGTACACCATCGACATACCGAAGGAAAAATTGCGCATGCGGCAGCAGATATTCTTTACCGCCGCCGGCCTCGTCGAACAGACTTACACCGGCCCCGCGGGGACCGAGACCGACGCCGACGCGGAGCGTTTCTTTTCATCCCTCAGGCTCCTGCCCTGAGAAAATCCTGAGCGAGGAGTGACCCCATGACCGAAGCCGTCATCGTATCGACCGCAAGAACGCCGCTCTGCAAGTCCTGGCGCGGCGCCCTCAACATGACCCATGGCGCGACCATGGGCGGCCACGTCGTCAAGGCCGCGGTGGAGCGCGCAAAGCTCGACCCGGCCGAGGTCGAGGACGTGATCATGGGCTGCGCCACGCCCGAAGGCGCCACCGGCGGCAACATCGCGCGCCAGATCGCCTTGCGCGCGGGGATGCCGGTCAGCGTTTC
>JANMXB010000370.1:0-8195 GCA_031380765.1 Pseudomonadota bacterium
AAATCCGCGAGCGCATGACGGCAATTGGCATCGACCCGATCGGCGGTTCGCCGGAAGAACTGGCCGCGCAGTTGCGTGCGGACCTGAGTCGATGGACCCGGGTCGCTCATTCCGCCGGAATCAAGGCCAACTGAGCCGCCCCCGGGGAGCCGACGGATGGAGCAAAGACAGTATCGCTACTACGATCTGGTGATGGCCGCGTTCGTCACGATCCTGATCTGTTCCAACCTGATCGGGCCGGCCAAGATCGCACAGCTCGATCTTCCTGTCTTTGGCGTGGTGACTTTCGGCGCAGGCGTGCTGTTCTTCCCGATCTCGTATGTATTCGGGGACGTTCTTACCGAGGTGTACGGCTATGACCGCGCCCGCAAGGTCATCTGGGCGGGCTTCGCCGGGCTGGTTTTCGCCTCGGTGATGGCAACGGTAGTCGTAGCGCTCCCTCCCGCCCCGTTCTGGCACAACCAGGGAGCTTACGAAATCGCCTTTGGTTCGGCCTGGCGCATCGTGCTTGCGTCGATGATTGCCTACTTCTGCGGCGAGTTCGTCAATTCCTTCGTGCTCGCCAAGATGAAAGTCATGACCGCCGGGCGCTGGCTCTGGACGCGGACCATCGGCTCGACAATTGCGGGCGAGGCGGTGGATTCGGCCCTGTTCTACCCGCTCGCGTTTTATGGAACGGGCATCATCCCCGACGACAAGCTGCCACTGGTGATGGTTGCCCAGTTCGTCACCAAGGTCGGCGTGGAGGTGATCTTCACGCCGCTGACCTACCGGATCGTGAACGCCTTGAAGCGCGCCGAGCAGGAGGATTTCTACGACCGCAAAACCAATTTCAATCCGTTCGCTTTAAAGCCTTAATTCGTCGAATTTGAATCTGTAGATTGGCTCCAGAAGCGGATTTCCTGCCAATATCGATAATAAAACGGGTATATCTTAGGGGATAGGGAGAGCCACCTTGCCGGCGCGGATGGCGTCCAGCACGCGACGCAGCGCCGAACGTGTTGGGCTTGGCATGTCATCGAGATAGACCTTACCCGCAATCTGCACATAGAACTGTCCGGCATACCGGTTTGCGGTCCGCAAGTGCCAGACCAGCAGGCTGTGCCCGTCCATCGACACTTCGGCGACGAGCCGGTTTTCGGGAACGAAATATTCGGTGAACACTTCCCTGAACCCCTCGTCGCCCACCGAGTCCTTGTAGTCGCGCAGAACCTCGAACTTGCGCCGGGGCGAAGTGGACAGCAGGGCCGCCTCCTCGATGTTTCCGGCGGTCAGATATCGGTTCAGCAGCTTTGCGGTGTCCAGCGCGCTGACCGGCTCCAGCGGTGCTGCCGGATCCGTAAGACTCGCGCCTGCCGGGAAAGCGCGGATGGAGAAGTGGAGCGCCTCGCCGTTGATTTCGGCCGCATGGTCGGCAAACGGCTGGGCGAAAGCAAGGGTGGCGAAAGCCGTGAAAACAGGGACAGACCACCATTTTCCTCGGTGTCGCACGCCGGACTCGAAAAATTTCAGGCGGCGCGGGCCACAGGGTCGGCGGGCTCGCGAAACCTCGCGAGGAGTTCATCCTGCCTGGCGCGCGCTTCGGCAGCGCTCTTTGCCTTGAGGTGCCCAAATCCACGGATCGACTCGGGAAGGCTCGCGATTTGCACGGCGAGGGCATGGTTGTCGCGTGAGAGGCCGCCGAGAAGCCCGTCCACGGTGTGCTCGTAGTCCGCCGCCAGCTGACGCTCCATCCGGCGCTCATCGGTATGGCCGAAAACATCGAGCCGCGTGCCGCGCAGTCCCTTGAGTTTCGCCAGCACCTTGAAGCCAGCCCTCATCCACGGGCCGAACTGCATTTTCTTCGGCTCGCCGGTCTGCGGGTCGGGCTTGGCAAGAAGGGGAGGAGCGAGGTGGTAGACGATTTTGTAATCGCCCTCGAACATCGCTTCGATCTTCTTCTGGAAACTGCCGTCGGTATAGAGGCGCGCCACTTCGTATTCGTCCTTGTAGGCCATCAGTTTGGCGAAGTAACGCGCCACGGCCTTCGAAAGCTCGTCTCCGCCAACCTTGTCGGCCTCGGTCTTGCGCACCCGGTCGACAAGCGCCGAATAACGGGCGGCATACGCCTCGTCCTGGTAGTCGGTGAGCAGCTGCACACGTCGCTCCACCAGCTCGTCCAGCGTGCGCGAAAAATGCTGCGAGATCGGAATCACGTCGGCCGGCGTCGCCGCGCGGCGCACGCGCTCCGGGTCGACGACCGCGCGGCGTCCCCACACGAAGCTCTCGCGATTGAACTCCACCGCCACGCCGTTGAGTTCTATGGCCCGCTCGATTGCGTCCCCCGACAGCGGGACCCAGCCTTTCTGGCACGCGTAGCCGAGCATGAACATGTTGGTGGCGATCGAGTCGCCCATGAGGCTGGTCGCGATTTCGGCGGCCGCGACAAAGTCTGCTTCCTTGCAGGTTGCGCGCACATCGTGCTGCAGGTCGCTGCCGGGCAACTGCCAGTTGGGGTTTTTGACGAACTCCGCGGTCGGCGCGGTGGTGGCATTGACGACGGCACGCGTACCCTCCGTGGACATCGTGCCGAGCGCATCCGCGCTGGCGGTCACCACGAGGTCGCAGCCGATCACCAGGCTTGCGCTGCCGGTCCCTATGCGGGAGGCGTGCAATTCCTCAGGCGTGCGCGCAATTTTGACGTGCGACATGACCGGGCCGCCTTTTTGCGCGAGGCCGGACATGTCGAGCACGGACACGCCTTTGCGCTCGAGATGGCCGGCCATGGCGAGGATCTGGCCAATGGTCACCACACCTGTACCGCCGATTCCGGTGACAAGCACGTTGCAGGGCACATCCAGCGACGCAAGACCGGGTTCGGGAAGCGCGGGGAATTCATCGCCCGTGCGGCCTTTGGGCGCAGACTTACCCCGCTTCAGTTCGCCGCCTTCGACGGTGACGAAGCTCGGGCAGAAGCCCTTTACGCAGGAGTAGTCCTTGTTGCAGGTGGACTGGTTGATCTTGCGCTTGCGGCCGAATTCGGTCTCCAGGGGCTCGACCGAAAGACAATTCGACTTGGTGCTGCAGTCGCCGCAGCCTTCGCACACCGACTCGTTGATGACCGCGCGCTTGGCCGGATCCGGATACTCGTTTCTTTTTCGGCGGCGGCGCTTTTCCGACGCGCAGGTCTGGTCGTAGATGAGCGCGGAGACGCCGGGCATTTCGCGCAGTTCGCGCTGCACCTGGTCGAGCTCGTCGCGATGGCGGACGGTGACGCCGGGCGCCCAGTCGGTGCCGGGCGGATATTTCTCGGGCTCGTCGGTCACGACGATGATCGGTTTTACGCCTTCGGCGGCGATCTGGCGCGAGATGATCGGCGGATCGAGCGGGCCGTCATGGTGCTGGCCTCCGGTCATCGCCACCGCGTCGTTGTAGAGGATCTTGTAGGTCATGGTGACCTTGGCTGCGACGGCTGCGCGGATCGCCATCAGGCCCGAGTGGTAATAGGTGCCATCGCCGAGGTTGGCGAAGATGTGCTTGGTATCGCAGAACGGTGCCTGGCCGATCCACGGCGCGCCTTCTCCGCCCATGTGTGTGAATGTCGAGGTATTGCGGTCCATCCAGACGGCCATGAAGTGGCATCCGATGCCGGCAGTGGCGCGGCTGCCTTCAGGCACGCGCGTGGAGGTGTTGTGCGGGCAGCCTGAACAGAAGTACGGTTGGCGCACCGACGTGACGCGGGGACGCGCAAGGGCTTTTTCCTTGGCGTCGAGAAACGCGAGCCGTGCGCCGTATCTATTGCCTGCGCGGTCGCCGAGAACCTTGTCGAGCCCGAGCTTGGCGAACCGCTTGGCCAGCGCGCGCGCAACGATGGCCGGCGAATGCTCGTAGTGCGCCGGAAGCAGCCATGTCCCTGCAGGCTGCCCCGCGGCCTGGCTCCATTCGCCGTTGTCGTCGAACTTGCCGACCACGCGTGGAGGAGATTGTTTACCTTCTTCCCAGGTGTAGAGCTCTTCCTTGATCTGATATTCGATCAGCTGGCGCTTTTCTTCGACGACGAGGATTTCCTCCAGGCCCTCGGCGAAGCGCCGCGCACCTTGCGGCTCGAGCGGCCAGGGCATCGCCACTTTGTAGACGCGCAGTCCGATGTCGCGGGCGACGTTCTCGTCAATCCCCAGGTCGGCCAGCGCCTGCATGGTGTCGCCGAAGGATTTGCCCGTGGTGACGATGCCGAGCCTTGCGCGCGGCGAGTCCCACACGATGCGGTCAAGCTTGTTCGCGCGCACGTAGGCGAGCGCCGCGTAGACCTTGTAATCGAGCAAGCGGGCTTCCTGCTCGAGGATCCCATCGGGCCAGCGGATATTGAGCCCGCCGGGCGGCAGCACGAAATCCTGCGGAATCACGACGTTCACGCGGTGCGGATCGATATCGACGGAAGCCCCGGACTCGACGACGTCGGTGACGCATTTAAATGCAACCCAGCAGCCGGAATAACGGCTCATGGCGAAGCCGTGCAAGCCGTAGTCGATGTATTCCTGCACGTTGGCGGGGTTCAATACCGGGATCAGGCAGGCTTTGAGGATGTGCTCGCTCTGATGCGCAAGCGTGGACGATTTGGCTGCGTGATCGTCGCCCGCGAGGACGAGTACGCCGCCGTGCCTGGAAGTACCCGCCGCGTTGCCATGCTTGAAGACGTCGCCGCACCGGTCGACGCCGGGGCCTTTGCCGTACCACATCGAAAACACGCCGTCGTAGTTCGCGCCCTTGAACAGGTTGACCTGCTGCGTTCCCCAGATCGACGTCGCGGCGAGGTCTTCGTTTACGCCCGGCTGGAAACGAATATGGTGCTGCTCGAGGAATTTGCCCGCCTTGTGCAGGGACAGGTCGAGGCCTCCCAGCGGCGATCCGCGATACCCGGAAATGAACCCCGCGGTATTCAGGCCTGCAGCGAGGTCGCGCTCCCTTTGCATCATGGGCAGGCGCACAAGGGCCTGCGTGCCGGTGAGGAATACCCGGCCGGAATCGAGCGTGTATTTGTCGTCTAGCGTGACTCTGGCGAGATCGGCGGGTGCGACCGGGGCATTCATCTTGAAGTCTCCACAAAAATTGTGTTTTTGAGGGGCGTTGCCGTGCGCGGGTTGCGTGAGGCAGAGGCGCCTTCCGCGTTCGGGGATTGTGTCCCCGGACGAGTTGCGGCGAGACTAGCACAACCTTATTTGAGGGTCAGCGCGCGGGTTCAACGGGTTAATTCGGGGCGCTTGGCTTGTCCCAGTACGGATCCGGGCCGAACGACTCGGCGAGAAAATCGATGAACGCGCGTGTCTTGGCCGGTAGATGGCGGCGGTGGGGATAGACGGCGTAGATAGCGGGGCGGGGACGCGTTGATAGGGGGTCTCTTCAGGTCACGCGATGGATTTCCACATCTCCACGTCGCGCTCCGCAGTCCAGATCCGCGGATGCGCAATGCCACGCGCCTCATCAAAAGCACGCGAAACGTCGAACGGCATGCAGTGCTCGTAGATCGGATAGGCGCCGTAGTCCGGGTCCATCCGCCGTTTCGTCGCCAGGTAGACTTCCTTGAGCGATTTGCCGGCTTTGACGCCGCGTCGCGCCGAGTCGAGCAGACCGCGCACAAAATCCTGGGTGAACCGGATCGCCTTTCGCGATTCGGCGGACGTTTTCAGCGCCGGCCCGCGGCCTGGTACGAGAGCCTTGGGCTTCAGCGCCGTTAACTTTGCGAGAGTGGCGGGCCACGCTTCAAGATGCGCGTCGCCTGTATAAATTCCTGCCTTGTATTCGACGAGATCGCCTGAAAAGAGCACCTTCTGCGACGGGATCCAGACGATCGTATCCCCTGCGGTGTGGCCGCACCCGGCGTGCACGATCTGCACCTCGAGCTTGCCCATCATGACGGTGATGTGTTCCTTGAACACCAGCGTCGGCCAGGTCAGGCCGGGGATCGATTCCTTGCCGCGAAAGAGGCGCGGAAAGCGGCCGATCTCGCTTGCCATGTCCTGCCTGCCGCGTTCCCTGATCAGGCCCAGCGTGGCATCGCTGGCGATGATCTCCTGCGGTTGGTAGGCTGAGGCACCGAGCACCCGGACGGCGTGGTAGTGCGTGAGCACCACGTACTTGATGGGTTTGGAGGTCACCTTGCGCACGCGCCTGATCACTTCCTGTGCCATGAGCGGCGTTGCCTGCGCATCGATGATCATCACGCTGTCGTCGCCGACAATGACGCCGGTATTCGGATCGCCCTCGGCGGTGAACGCGTAGGCGTTCTTTGAGAGCTTCTCGAACTTTATTTTCTTGGGCTCGAGGTCGCCTTGCGACGCGAAGGTCGCCATCAGCTGGCCGCGGCGTCGATTTGTTCGAGGCGGTAACCGTAGTTGTAGACAGGGACCACCCGATAGCCTGTCTCGGGACGCAGGTCCAGCTTCTTGCGGACCTGGCTCACATGCGTGTCCACCGTGCGGGTCGCCAGATCGCCGCTCTGGCCCCAGACGGCCTCCCTCAAGTGGGCGCGAGACAGGAGCCGCCCCATGTTGCGGAACAAGACCACCGCGAGGTCGAATTCCTTCGGAGTCAGATCCACTGGCGCACCGTTGTGGCGGATTTCACTGCGCCGGGTATCGATATCGTATGGCGGGAAGCTGAGTTGCGTCTGTTCCTGCTGCGGATACGCGCGGCGCAGCAATGCATTGACACGCGCAAGCAACTCCTGCCGGCGGGCAGGCTTGACCATGTAGTCATCCGCACCGGTTTCAAGGGCGAACACGATGTCTTCCTCGGAATCGCGCACCGTGACGAACAACACAGGCACGAGCTTGGAAACGTTGCCGCGTATCCACTTCAGGACATCGGCGCCCGAAACATCGGGCACCTGCCAGTCGAGCACGTACAGGTCGAAGCTTTCGCGGCCGGCATGGCGCATGGCCTCCCGGCCGCTCGTATACCCGTGCACGTCGTGCCCGGCGTCGGACAGCCAGCGCGTGAGCAGCGCAAGCTGGTCGGGATCGTCTTCAAGGATTGCGATTCGCAACGAGCGCTCCGGTCCTGCGGTTTTGCAATTGTTGACAGATGATAAGCCTAACGGCAGGCGTCTAGAAAGCGCGGGGGGCGATATGGGCAGGCGAAGGGTCGGCTCGATGCGCCTATGGCAGAATCATAAGCTTTCCCCAAGTGACTGAAAACCATGCATATCGCGATGCTCGGCGGAGGAACTATTGCACGCTTGTTTCTCGACCATCTCCGCCGGGGAGACCTCGGTCCGGGCATCGAGGTCGCGGCGATTTGCGGTCGCAGCGCCGCCTCCCGCGGAGTTGCGCTCGCAAAAGAGTACAGCGTCCCCTTTGTCGCAGGCGTTGATGCCCTTATGGCGGTGAAGCCCGACGTCGTAGTCGAAGCGGCCTCGCACGACGCAGTCCGCGAGCACTTGGTGGGGCTGCTTTCTGCGCGCATCAGCGTAATCGTCCTTTCAGGGGGGGCGCTGGTCGACAATGCGTTGCGAGCGGGCGCCGAGGCCGCCGCTGAAAAAAGCGGCGCGCTGCTTTATGTCCCTTCTGGGGGAATCGGCTCGCTGGATGCGCTGAAAGCGGCCTGTATCGCCGGGGTCGACGAGGTCACGATCCAGGTCGCAAAACCTCCTGCCGCCTGGAAAAAAATCGACTTTGTCGAGCGACTGGGCGTGGATCTCGATGGATTGCGCGAACCACTCGTGCTGTACGAAGGATCGGCGCGCGAGGGCGTGCCGCACTTTCCGCAGAACGTGAACATCGCGGCGGTTCTGTCGATGGCGGGAATCGGGTTCGACCGCACCCGGTTGCGCGTGGTCGCCGACCCTGCGTTAACCCACAACACGCATACGATCCGGATTCAAGGCGCAAGCGGGATCATCTCGATCGTCCTCGAGAATGTTCCAGCGCCCGGGAATCCCAAGACCGCCTGGCTCGCCTGTTACAGCGCTCTCGCGGCGCTCAAACAGATGAACTCGCGGGTGCGCTATGGGACCTGACTAATCAGGTCTGTTTGCCGGAGGTGAGCGTACACTCCCGATTTATCGATGTACCGCCCTTGCCCTTTGGTAATGAGGGTCAATCTTTGTTGACTAACTGGCGGAATTCCCACATAATTTCAGGTTCCGCCGGAGGGGTGCCCGAGTGGTTAAAGGGGGCAGACTGTAAATCTGTTGGCCTTGCGCCTACGTTGGTTCGAAT
>JANMXB010000375.1:0-2163 GCA_031380765.1 Pseudomonadota bacterium
CTCGCCGATGTTGCTCATCAATCCCGAGACGGCCTGCACGATGCCATCCACGCCCGGCTTGTCCCGCCAAGGGCCGCTTTGCCCGTAAGCCGATACGGAGCAATACACGATGCGTGAATTCTCCGCCGCAAGAATCCCGTAACCGATGCCGAGCTTGTCCATCACGCCCGGACGAAAGCTCTCCAGCACAACGTCCGATTGCGCGGCCATGCGCTTCACGAGTGCCGGGCCCGCGGGCTTCTTCATGTCGATCACATCGAGCGCTTGTTGCGGTTGAAGCTCATCGACACGACCGACTCGCCTTCCTGCCACGGCGGGCCGAGCTTCCTGCCCAGGTCCCCCGCAGGCGATTCGATCTTGATCACGTCGGCGCCGAGGTCACCGAGCTGCATTGCGCACAGCGGTCCCGCGCCGACCTGCGCGAAGTCGAGCACGCGGATGCCGGCAAGAGCGGCGTTTATGCTCACAAGCCCTCGTTGTTGATGCTCATGCGGCGCCTTAGTCGAGCTTGATGCCGACTTCCTTGAGCGATTTTCCCCACCGGGCGATGTCCCTCTTCATGAGGTCGTTCATCTGCTCGGGGTTGAGATAGGAGACTTCGAAACCCTGCGCGACGAGGCGATCGCGCACATCCGGTGCGGCGAGTGCCTTGGCGATTTCGCCGGAGAGCCGGGCAAGGATCGGCGCGGGCGTGCCGGCGGGCGCCAGGATCGAATACCACAGCGACACGTCGTAGCCCGGCAAGCCGGACTCGGCCATCGTCGGAACAGTGGGCATGGCCGGCGAGCGCTTCGGCGTGGCCACTGCCAGCGCGCGCAGCTTGCCGGCCTTGACGTGCTGCTCGAGCGAAGCGAGCGTGCCGAACGTGGCCTGCACCTGGCCGCCGATCACGTCCGCGATCGCGGGACCAGTGCCTTTGTACGGCACGTGGGCGATGCGGATTCCGGCAACATGATTGAACACCTCGAACGCGATGTGCTGTGGCGTGCCGTTGCCCGGCGTGCTGTAGTTGAGCCTGCCCGGATCGGCTTTCGCGAGCGCGATGAGCTCCTTGACGCTGCCGGCCGGGACCGAAGAATTAACTACAAGCACCATTGGCACTGAAGCGGCCAGCGCGATCGGCGCGAAGTCCTTTTCGATGTCGAATGGCAGCTTCGCGTACAGTGCCGGATTCATGGTCACCTGGTTGGAAGCGATGACGATGGTGTAGCCGTCCGGCGCGGATTTGGCCGCCAGGTCCGCGCCGATGTTTCCGCCGGCCCCCGCGCGGTTGTCGATCACCACCGGCTGGCCCAGCGACTCGGACAGCTTGGGCGCAAGAAGCCGCGCGAGGATATCGTTGCCGCCTCCCGGCGGGAATGGGACGATGAAGCGGATCGGCTTGTCGGGAAATTTCTGCGCCGGCTGCGATGCCGGCTGCGCGATCGACGACCCGTGCGCGAAGATCGCGCACGCCGCGGCGAACAGGACTGCGGGTTTTTTCATGATGCCTCCTGTGTGCACAGGATACGGGAGCGGCGGCTCCCGGGGCGCTATCGGTTGCGAAACTGGGGCTTTCTCTTCTCGTTGAACGCAGCGATGCCTTCGAGGCGGTCCTCGGTGCCGATCAGGCGGTTGTACGCCTCGACCTCGATTCGCAGCCCGGTGCGCAAGTCCGTTTGCAGCCCGAGGTGGATCGACTTCTTTGCCTGGCGCACCGAGAGCGGGGCGTTGCCCGCAATGGTCTTCGCCGTGTCTAGCGCGGCCGCGAGAAGCCGATCCGGCTCGACGATGCGGTTAAGCACGCCCCAGTCGAGCCCTTCGGCCGCGCTGAAAGGACGACCGGTCAGGATGATCTCTTTCGCGCGCCGCTCGCCCACGGCGCGCGGCAGGTTCTGGGTTCCGCCCGCGCCGGGCATGATGCCGATGGTGACTTCGGTCAGCGCCAATCGCGCACCCGGCACCGCGTAGGCGAAGTCGCATGCGAGCGCCATTTCGAGGCCGCCGGCGTAGGCGTGTCCGTTGACCGCCGCGATCACCGGCAGCGGCAGTTCCATCAGCGTCCAGAACGCCTCCTCGAAGATCTCGTGCTGGCGCTGCCAGGTTTCCACCGTCATGCCGTTGCGCTCTTTGAGATCGCCTCCGGCGCAGAACGCCTTGCTGCCCGAGCCGGTGAGCACCACG
>JANMXB010000436.1:0-2888 GCA_031380765.1 Pseudomonadota bacterium
GCGGTCTTCCCTGTCATCACCAGGCCTCCAGCCAGGGCCGCAGGTCCAGCTCGTGCGTCCAGGCGCTTTTCTGTTGGATGTGCAATTGCCAGTAAGCATCGGCGATCGCGTCCGGGTTGAGGATGCCTTCGCGCTCCTTCAGCTTGTACCGCTCGGGAAAGGTCTCGCGGATGAAAGCCGTGTCGATCGCCCCGTCGATCACGAGGTGCGCCACGTGGATTCCCTGCGGTCCCAGCTCGCGCGCCATGCTCTGCGCGAGCGCGCGAAGGGCGTGCTTCGCGCCGGAGAACGCCGCGAAGCCGTCGCGCCCGCGCAGGCTTGCGGTGGCGCCGGTGAAGAAGATCGAGCCGCGCTCGCGCGGCAGCATGACTTTCGCGACCTCGCGCCCCATGAGAAAGCCGGCAAGGGCGGCCATCTCCCAGACCTTGGTGTAGACGCGGGTGGTGGTTTCGGTGATGCCGAAGCGCACGTTGCCGCCCACGTTGAACACCGCCACCTCGATGGGCGCGATCTCGCGCTCGATGTGACTGACGAGCTTGACGACTTCGTCTTCTTTCCTTGCGTCCGAGCCGAACGGGACTGCTTTGCCGCCCGCGGCCTCGATCTGCGCCACCAGCGGGGCAAGCTTGTCTGCGGTCCGCCGCGTGACGCAGGCGATGTAGCCCTCGCGCGCGAAGCGCCGCGCAATCGCGCCGCCGGTCGCGTCGCCCGCGCCTACTACCAGGACTGCTTTCTTGTCCGCCATGGTCAGGCCGGCTCCAGCTGGTGTTCCATCAGTCTTGCGGCAAGCGCGGCGAAAGCTTCGTCGCCAGGCGAATCGAGCCGAACGGTTTCGGCTTGCGGCAGCCGCGCGAAATTGCGCAGAGCCGAGCGGTGATAAGCCGGATCGTAGTGATCGTCGAGCAGGCTGCCCACCAGGTCGTGCCACTCGCCGCGTGACGCGAGACCCTTCCACTCTTCGATGACTTTCTCGCCATACAACCCGCGCAGGCAATCGAGCTGGGCGTACAGCACGGCCGAATCGGTGAAGAAGTGCCGGTATTCGTCGGAGAGCAGCGCGATGCGCGTCTCCCGGCTCGCGTCGAGCACGACGCACTCGCTCGCGCGCATGGCGTGCTTGAGCGCCTCGGGCACCTGCAGCTGGCCGATCTTCTTCGACTCGCCCTCGACAAAAACCGGCCGCGACGGATTGCACTTGCGCAAGGCGTCCCACACGAGCGTCTCGAACATCTTCTGCGCGGGCTGCGGCCGGTCGGGGAGGTTGCCGAGCACCGATCCGCGGTGCGCGGCGAGATCCTCGAGGTCGACCACCTGCGCGCCGGCCTCTTTGAGCGCGCGCAACAGGCGGCTCTTGCCGCTGCCGGTGGTGCCGTGGATCACGCGGTAGGTGTAGTGGCCAGGCAAGGTGGCGAGTTCGTCGATGAGGAAACGCCGATAGGCCTTGTAGCCGCCTTCGATGCTCCATGCGTCCCAGCCGATTTCGCGCAGCACGTGGGCCAGCGCCCCGGAGCGCCTGCCGCCGCGCCAGCAGTAGACCAGCGGCTTCCATTCGCGCGGCATCGCCGCGAAGCGCTCTTCGATGTGGCGCGCGATGTTCCTCGAAACGAGGGCCGCGCCGAGCTTTTTCGCGTCGAACGGCGAGACCTGCTTGTACATCGTGCCGACGCTCGCGCGCTCTTCGTTGTCGAGCACGGGCGCAGAAAGGGCCCCGGGCACGTGGTCTTCGGCGTACTCCGCCGGCGAGCGCACGTCGATGACGGCGTCGAACTCTGCGAGCAGGCCGGCCGACATTGCCACCACCGGTTTCGGTGCGGGTTTCACCGGTCCATTTTACGCCCGCGCGGTTATGCCACGCTTACTTCAGCATCGGCTTGAGCGCCTTCCACACGTTCTCGAGCAGGATAGGCTGCGCGGCCGCGGTGGGATGCAGGTTGTCGGGCTGGTAATACTCCCGCTTGTCCCCGAACCCCTCGAAGAAAAAAGGCACGAGGCCGGTCTTGTGCTGTTTGGCGAGGTCGGTGTAGGCCGCATCGAAAGCGCGGTTGTAATCGGCGCCATAGTTCGGCGGCATCTTCACGCCGACCAGCAGGACGCGCGATCCGGCCGCTTTCGCCTCGCCGATCATCGCATCGAGATTCTTTCTCATTTCCGCCACGGGCAGGCCGCGCAATCCGTCGTTGGCGCCCAGCTCGATCACGGTGACCGCCGGGTTGTAGCGCTGCAGAACCTTCTGCAGGCGCGAGCGTCCACCGCTGGTGGTTTCACCCGAAATGCTTACATTGGCAACGCTATAATTACTCTTCTCGCGCTTGAGGCGGGCCTCGAGCAGTGCCACCCAGCCGCGTTCCTGGGCGATGCCGTAAGCCGCGGAAAGGCTGTCGCCGTAGACGAGTATTGTCCCTCCCGCGGCAGACGCCCAGCCCGGCAACCATGCAGTGACCAGGAACGCGAACAGCAAAATGAACCGGCGTGAAATCGATCCAGTTGTGGCGGAGCCGGCGGTGGCGCAGTCCGCAGTGCAGGCTTCGGTTCTTTCGGCTCGGGGCATAGGCAAGACAGTCAAAAGCGGGATCAACGATCTCGTCATTCTGCAAGAAATCGATCTCGAAATCACACCGGGCGAGGCGGTGGCGATCGTCGGCGCCTCGGGGTCGGGCAAGTCGACGCTGCTCGCCATTCTCGCCGGATTGGACACGCCGACCACGGGGTCGGTTCAAATCGAGGGCGGCGACCTGTTTTCGCTCGACGAGGATGCGCGCGCGCAGGTGCGCGGCCGCCTGGTGGGTTTCGTGTTCCAGTCCTTTCAGCTGCTGGCGGCGCTGAACGCCCTCGAGAACGTGATGCTGCCGCTCGAACTCGCGGGCCGGCGCGATGCCGAGACCGCTGCG
>JANMXB010000446.1:0-3314 GCA_031380765.1 Pseudomonadota bacterium
GCCCTGCCCGATCAGGCGCGGCAGCATCGCGCATGCGCCCATGTCGCACCCCGCCAATCCGACGCGGGTAAACAGGAACGCCACCTTCGCGGTTGGCGTGCCGTAGCGAAGGTCGGAGAACAACGCCAGCATCGCGCCGGCACCCGCGCACACGCCGTCGATTGCGCTGATGACCGGTTGCGGACATGCGCGCATGGTCTTGATGAGATCCCCGGTCATGCGCGTGAATTCCATCAGCTCCGGCATGGCCATCTTCGTGAGCGGCCCGATGATTTCGTGCACGTCGCCCCCCGAGCAGAAATTACCTCCCGCGCCGGTAAGCACGACCGCGTTGATGTCGCCCGCATGCTGGAGCGTGCGGAAGAAATCCCTCAGCTCCGCATAGGACTCGAACGTAAGCGGGTTCTTCCTGTCCGGCCGGTCTAGGGTGATGACGCCGACCTTGCCTTCCGCGCGCCAGCTGAAATGCTTCGGCTTGTGGGCGGCCAGCCTGATTCGGGTGTCCTTCATTCGCTCGCTCCTCAATCGTCGGTTTGAGTGGTGCCCATGGCGTGCTGCTTGACCTTGGCAAGCAGGTCGAGGAGGTCCTGGTGCTCGCGCCTCGTGAGGCCCGAGAGCAGCCCCACGATCCAGGTTTCATGCCCGGCGGCCATCTCGGCAAAAGCCTTGCCGCCCGTGCGCGTGAGCCTTATCCGGAACGCGCGCCGGTCGGAGGGCTGCGGCACGCGCTCGACCAGGCCCTCCTTGACGAGTTGGTCGGTGATGCCGGTGACATTGCCCCCGCTGACCATCATCCGGCGCGACAGCTCGTTCATCTTGAGGCCTTCGGGATGCCTTTCGAGCTGCGACATCAGGTCGAAGCGCGGCAGGGTGGTGCCGAAGCGCAGGCGCAGCTCGTTGCGGATCCGCCTCTCGATCAGCTGCGTGCAGGTGAGCATCCTCAGCCACAGGCGCAGCGCGCGATGGTCGTGCGGCCTTGCGGCGGTCTCGCGGTCGGAAGCGCGAAGCGGGCGCGAGGCGCCCGGTGCGGTCTGTCGGAGCATCTCGATGCTTACGGTCTGAATAGAATAGGCTTAAAGCATTCTGGCACCCGGCGGCGCGCTTGTCACGTTGCGGTGCGGCGGAAGTCGCGAATGTGTCCGGATGTTGCAGAGTGTTTCCGGATGTTCCGCTGGTGGTGAGGTCGTGTCGCAGTGCGCTATAGTCGCGCCTATGAACAAACGACTCATTGCCTTGTATCTTGCCTTGCCGATCGCGCTCGTGCTGGGCGCAGGGTCGGCCCAAGCCCAACTGAAGGCTCCGACCAAAACCCAGCCCACGGAGGGTCTTGGCAGCGGCCTGGGGAGCGGGTTGGGCTCGCCATCGGCGCCGGCCAGTCCTGCGCCTGCCGCGGCCCCCGCGGCATCCCCGGCCGCGCCCGCGGCAGAAAGGACCCAGACTGCCGACGAGGTGGTGCAAGACATCGCCAATTGCGTTCTCGGGGCATTGCCTCCCGACTGGAAGCTTGCCCAGATCGAAGTGAGGGAAATCGGCCGCACCGACCAGCAGCGCGAATTCGAGGCTTTTTACTCGTACCAGGACAGTGCCGGAAAGGCAGCCACGTTTGTGCCTTGCGATCCGCGCGAACCGGCACTCAACGTCTACAAGCTGAACGCCGCCCTCGAGCCGGCGAAACGCAACTGGAAGCGCGCCACGCTGGTTCTCTCCAAAGAAGGCAAGTTCGAGCTCCAGTACGACTATACGGCGCAGGAAGCGGGCAAGGATGCGAAGCCGGCCGCTGCACCGGAAGCAAAGAAAAGCGCGAAGAAGGACACCAAGAAAAAGCCCGCGCCAGGCGGCTAGGCGCGCCGCAGAAAATCGAAGTCGCAGCCGTCCTCGGCTTGCATGACGTGATCCATGTAGAGCTTCGCGTAGCCCCGCTTGGGGGCTTCGACGGGCGGCTTCCATTGCGCGCGCCGCCTCAGTAGCTCGTCTTCCGCCACCAGCAGGTCGATGCGCCTTTCCTTGATCGAAAGCCGAATGCGATCGCCGCTTCGCACCAGCGCCAAGGGGCCACCGATGGCGGCCTCGGGCGAAACATGCAGGACGATGGTGCCGAATGCAGTGCCGCTCATGCGCGCATCCGAAATCCGCACCATGTCCTTGAGGCCGGCCCGGGCAAGTTTCTGCGGGATCGGCAGGTAGCCCGATTCAGGCATCGCGTAGCCGCTTTTGGGTCCGGCATTCTGCAGGACCAGGAAGTCGTCGGGCTTGACGTCGAGCTCGGGCGTGTCAATGCGCGCGGCCAGGTCATCCAGGGACGAGAACACCACCGCCCTTGCCTCGCGCTCGAACAGCGTCGGGTCGGCCGCCGAGCGCTTGAGGATTGCGCCGTTGGGCGCAAGCGAGCCGAACAGGGCCACCAACCCGCCCTCCTTCTGGTAGGGATCGGCAAAAGTGCGAACCACCGAGCGATCGACCCAGCCCGGCTCGTTGGCAAGCCGCTCGCCCATCGTTTCGCCGGTGACAGTCATGCAGTCGAGGTTGAGCAGCGGCTTGAGTTCGCGCAGCACGGCGCCGAGCCCGCCCGCGGCAAACAGGTCCGACATGTAATGCTGGCCCGTAGGCTTGAGGTCGACCAGCACCGGTGTCGTATTGGAGAGGGCATTAAGACGGTGGAGGTCGATCTTGACTCCGACCCGGCCGGCGATCGCCGTCAGGTGAACGATGGCGTTGGTCGAGCCACCAATGGCAAGGAGGACGCGCAACGCGTTTTCGATCGATTTTGCGGTGATGATCTGTGTCGGGCGGATCGGAGACTTTGCCAACTCGACCGCGCGACGGCCGCTCGCCTCTGCGGCTCTCAGGCGATCGGCGTGCACCGCGGGGATCGCTGCCGTTCCCGGCAGGGCCATGCCGAGCGCTTCGGCGATCGAAGCCATGGTCGATGCCGTGCCCATCACCGCGCAGGAGCCCGCGGTCGCCGCGAGATTGCCTTCGATCTCGTCGATGCCCGCCTGATCCACCTTGCCGGCGCGATGCAGGCCCCAGAAACGGCGGCAATCGGTGCACGCGCCAAGCCGCTCGCCATGAAACATGTTGGGCATCATTGGCCCGACGATCTGCTGGACCGCGGGCACATCGGCCGAGGCCGCGCCCATCAGTTGCGCGGGGATGGTTTTGTCGCACCCGCCCACCAGGACCACCGCGTCCATGGGCTGGGCGCGGATCATCTCCTCGGTGTCCATCGCCATCATGTTCCTGAACATCATCGAGGTCGGGGTGAGGAAAACCTCGCCCAGCGACACGGTCGGAAAGGAGAGCGGGAGCCCGCC
>JANMXB010000455.1:0-1960 GCA_031380765.1 Pseudomonadota bacterium
CGTACCTCGCCAACGCGAAGGCGAAGTCCTACGAGATTTCGCAGGTGCGCTCGAACACGATGCCCAAATCGCCGTTCGCCGGCCCCTACGCGGTCAAGGCCAAGCCCACCACGGTGCTGCCGTTCACCGCGCACGCGTTCAACAGCGAGACCTACAACGAAGGCAACGAACATGGCCAGGAGGGCACGCAGTTCGACGCGCTGGGCCACTTCGCATTCCTCAAAAATCCCTGGGACGGCAAGGGCACTCCCCCAGCGGACGATGCCACCTACTACGGCGGCTTCACGCAAAAGGACGTGAAGCCCACGCCCGACTCGCCGCTGATGAAGCTCGGCCTCGAAAAAACGGTGCCGATCGTCACCACCGCGGTAATGCTCGACGCCAAAGCCTACGTGGGCAAGGGCCAGCCGATGAAGGCGGGCGAAACGGTGACCGCGGAACACATCAAAGGGATGCTCAAGGCGCAGGGCCTCGCCAAGCGCGGCATCCTGCCCGGCGACGTGGTGTACGTGCACACCGGCTGGGGCGACTACTGGAAAGACCCCGACGTGGAGAAGTTCTACTACACCAAGGCGCCGGGACTCGCATACGACGCGGCGCAATACCTGGGCGAAAGGCGCATCGTCGCGGTGGGCCTGGACACGCCGTTCATCGACACCGTGGCCGAAGGCATGATGCAGGGCAAGGCGCCGCCCGCGCCGGGCACGCCGCCCGGGCTGCCGTTCGCGATCCACCACCACATGTTGACCCAGATGGGCATCCACCACATCGAGAACGCCAAGCTCGACACGATGGCGCAGGACAAGGTCTACACCGCGTGCACGATGATCCTGCCGCTCATGGAAAAAGGCGGCGCGGGCTCGGCAGTGCGGCCGGTGGCGATCGGCGTGCCGGGCAGGTAAAGGGAGGATCCGGCCCATGCGCATGATCTTCCGCCAGCTCTTCGATCCGCAATCCTCCACCTACACCTACCTGCTCGCGGATGCGGCGACGCGCGAGGCGGTGCTGATCGACTCGGTGTTCGAGCACGCGCGGCGCGACGCGGCGCTGATCGAGGAGCTGGGCTTGAGGCTCCGTTACACGCTCGAGACCCACGTGCATGCGGATCACGTGACCGGCGCGTCGTTGTTGAAGCGCTCCCTCAAGTCGAAAATTGCGTTGGGCAAAGCCACCGGCGCGGAAGGCGCGGACAAATACCTGTCGGATGGCGACACCATTGCTTTCGGCAAGCGGTCGCTGGAGGCGCGCGCCACGCCGGGCCACACCGGCGGCTGCATGACCTACGTGCTCGACGGCCTCACGATGGCTTTCACCGGCGATGCGCTGCTGATCCGCGGCTGCGGGCGCACCGACTTCCAGCAGGGCGATGCAAAACAGCTCTTCCGTTCGGTGCGCGAGCAGATCTTTTCGCTGCCCGACGACTGCCTCTTGTATCCGGGCCACGACTACAAGGGGCTCGCGGCCTCGAGCGTGGGCGAGGAGAAGATGTACAACCCGCGCCTGGCCGAGTCTATCGGCGAAGGCGATTTCGTCGGCTACATGACCAACCTCGGCCTGCCGCACCCCAAGCTCATGCAGGTCGCCGTGCCGGCCAACCTGAAATGCGGCGCGCCCGAGCCGGGAGCGGTACCCGATGGCAAAACCACGGTCGAGCAGGACTGGGCGCCGCTCTCCTACACCTTCGCGGGCATCTGGGAGATCCAGCCCAGCGTGCTGGAAGAGCACCTGGGCCGGGTGCAGGTGCTGGACGTGCGCGAGCCGGACGAGTTCGACGGGGCCCTGGGCCACATCGTCGGCGCCAAACTCATCCCGCTGGGATCGCTGATGGAGCGTGACGGGCAGCTGTCGAAAGACAAACCCATCGTCGTCGTGTGCCGCTCGGGCGCGCGTTCGGCGCAGGCCACGGTGCTGCTGAGGAACAAAGGCTTTACGCGCGTCGCCAACCTGGCCGGCGGCATGC
>JANMXB010000460.1:0-2471 GCA_031380765.1 Pseudomonadota bacterium
GCCTCGGCTTCGGCCTTGACCCGCGCTTCGATCTTCGCCTTGGCCGCGGCAATCGCCGCCAGGCGCTCCTCTCTGCGGCTCAACTCTTCGGGCAGGTTCATGCCCTCCGGCAAGTCCCGGGCATTGGCCGCTTCCGCCCGCTTCATCAGTTCCGCGACCTCGGTCTTGAGCTTGGCTTCCAGCTTCTTGGCGTGGCCGTAACTCATGGCGCTGTGGCGCGAGGCGTTGGCATGCAGCTTGGTCCCGTCCAGGCTCACCGTTCCCAGCTTCAACAGGCCCACCTCGCGGGCGTAGCCCAGCACCTGCACGAAGATCGCTTCGATCTGCTTCAGGAAGCGCTTGCGGAAACTGTTGATGGTGTCGTGATCCGGATGGGTGTTCGCCGTGACGTAGCGAAACGCGATCGAGTCGTAGCTCGCCCGCTCCAAGGCCCGGCTGGAGAACGTCCCGGTGGCGTAGCCATAGAGCAGCAGCGCCACCAGCATCGCCGGGTGGTGGGCATCGCTGCCGCGACCGGCATAGCTTTGTTCGAGGCCCGACCAATCCAGTTGCTCGACCACCTCGACCACGAACCGCGCCAGATGATCGGCCGGCAGCCACTCCTGCACACTCGGCGGAAACAGAAATTGGGTATCGCGATCAACCGAAACAAAGCGCGCCATGGATTCACCCACACAGAGACATCAATGCAATTCAGTGTAGTAAAGATTCCCAGAAACGAAAGTCCGACAGGCTGCTAGGGTCGGGTGTCCGGGCGGCGGCGGGGAGCGCCGCCCGGGCGCCCCGGGCCGTTTCCGCGCCGCAGCATGGTATTGACGCGGACTTCGTTATCCCCTTATAATTGCAGTCTTTTCGCCCGCCGCTTCGCGCACCAGAAAATCTGCGCGCTAGGGGTTGGCAGGCGTACCCCGGCCGCATTTCGAACGACGGGTCGGCCGAGGCGCAGAAAGATGGCCCGGGCTACAGCGCGTGAGCGCGTGCTTGGGCCACTTTAATTTGTTGTTTCGCGAAGCGTTGAGCCCTGCGGCCGGACACATCGTCCGGCTGCACGAAACGGAAAATCAGGATGCCTACCATCAATCAGCTCGTACGGAAGGGCCGCGAGCCCGCCGTGTCGAAAAGCAAGGTTCCGGCGCTGCAGCAGAGCCCGCAGAAGCGCGGCGTGTGCACGCGCGTCTACACGACGACGCCGAAGAAGCCGAACTCCGCGCTTCGGAAGGTCGCCAAGGTGCGGCTCACCAACGGCTTCGAAGTGATCAGCTACATCGGCGGCGAAGGCCACAACCTGCAGGAGCACTCGGTGGTCTTGATCCGCGGCGGTCGCGTCAAGGACTTGCCCGGCGTCCGCTATCACATGGTGCGGGGCAGCCTCGACACCGCGGGTGTCAAAGACCGCAAGCAAAGCCGCTCGAAGTACGGCGCCAAGAAGCCCAAGGCCGCGTAAGGCCTTTCGCGAAGAACGAGATCCGAGGACGTTATGCCCCGACGCAGAGAGATTCCCAAGCGCGAGATCCTGCCCGATCCGAAATACGGCAGCAGCGATGTCGCGAAGTTCGTCAACGTGCTGATGACCGCCGGCAAGAAGTCGGTGGCCGAGCGCATCCTCTACGGCGCCTTCGAGTCGATCGCCAAGAAGGGCGGAAAGGACCCGCTCGAAGTCTTCAATCAGGCGCTTTCCAACTCGCGGCCGACCGTCGAGGTCAAGAGCCGTCGCGTCGGCGGCGCCAATTTTCAGGTTCCGGTCGAGGTGCGGCCCGTGCGGCGGATGGCGCTCGCCATGCGCTGGCTGCGCGAGGCGGCGCGCAAGCGCGGCGAGAAGTCGATGGGCCAACGGCTCGCGGCGGAGCTCCTCGAAGCATCGGAAAACCGCGGTGGCGCGGTGAAGAAGCGCGAGGAAGTCCACCGCATGGCCGAAGCCAACAAGGCCTTCTCGCACTTCAGGTTCTAGAGACGGTCGGGCGTCGCGTGTCCAGCGTCGAGCGTGGACCGCGGGTTCGAACCGCCGCCGAACGAAACGACGTTAGACGCCGGACGCCAAACGCAGGACGCAATCATCGTGGCACGATCTACCCCCATCGACCGGTATCGCAACATCGGCATCAGTGCGCACATTGATGCCGGGAAGACCACGACCACCGAACGCATCCTTTTCTACACCGGCGTCTCGCACAAGATCGGCGAGGTGCACGACGGCGCGACGGTCATGGACTGGATGGAGCAGGAGCGCGAGCGCGGCATCACGATCACATCCGCGGCGACGACCTGTTTCTGGAAAGGGATGGACAACAACTTTCCCGAGCACCGGATCAATATCATCGATACGCCCGGCCACGTCGACTTCACGATCGAGGTCGAGCGCTCGATGCGCGTGCTGGACGGCGCGTGCATGGTCTACTGCGCGGTCGGCGGCGTGCAGCCGCAGTCGGAGACGGTCTGGCGCCAGGCCAACAAATACAAGGTGCCGCGGCTCG
>JANMXB010000468.1:0-14405 GCA_031380765.1 Pseudomonadota bacterium
ATGACGCCGAGTGGATGCGCTACTTCGAGGTCAACGTCCTTTCAGGCGTGCGCTTCGCGCGGCGGTATGCGCGGGCCATGGCGGAAAAGGGATGGGGGCGCATCCTGTTCATCTCGAGCGAATCCGCGCTCAACATCCCCAGGGAGATGATTCACTACGGCATGACCAAGACCGCGCAGCTGGCGATATCGCGCGGCCTCGCGATGGAGCTCGCGGGCACCGGCGTCACGGTCAACGCGGTGCTGCCGGGTCCGACCAACACCGAGAACACGGCGCGCCTGCGCGCGGAGCGAGCGAAGTCCGCGGGCAAGACCGTGGGGGAGATCGAGAAGGAATTCTTCCGCGTCTACCGGCCGACCACGCTCATCAACCGCTTCACCTCCGCCGCGGAGGTGGCCAACCTCGCGGTCTACCTGTGCGGCGAAGGCGCGTCGGGCACCACGGGCGCGGCGATGAAAGTCGACGGCGGCGTGGTCAACCAGATCATGTAAGGCACGGCCATGAACATCGTCATCGCGCAGATGAAGCACGAAACCAACACCTTCTCGCCGGTGCCCACGCCGATCGGGCGCTTTGCGGTGGGCACGCCCCTGCCGCTGGAAGGGGAGGCCGCGATAGAAGCACTGCGCGGCACGGGCTCGGCGATCGGCGCCTTCATCGAGCTGTCCGAAAAAGCGGGGGCGGACATCTCGCTGCCGGTGGCCGGCAACGCGTGGCCGAGCGGCCCGGTGGAGGACGCGGCTTTCGAATACATGGCCGGCCGCATCTGCGCGGCCGCGGGCGGGAATCCGGATGCGATCCTCCTCGACCTGCACGGCGCCATGGTCACCGAAAGCTTCGACGACGGCGAAGGCGAGCTGCTGGCCCGCCTGCGCAGGATCGCGCCGAAAACGCCGATCGCGGTGGCCCTCGACATGCACTCCAACCTGTACCCGGCCATCGTCGGGAACGCCGACGTCATCGCGGGCTACCAGACCTATCCGCACGTCGACGTGTATGAAACCGGCCTGCGCGCAGGCAACGCGCTTTTCCGCATGCTCGAGGGCAGGTGCGCGCCGGCGATGGCCTGGGGGCAGCGCGCGATGCTGCCGCACGTGATGCGCCAGTCGAGCCTCGACTCGCCCAACCGCGAGATCCAGGCCCGCTGCCGTGCAATGGAAAAAGAGGGCGCGCTGTGCGCGAGTCTCTTTGTGGGTTTTCCGCATGCCGATATCGTCAACGCGGGCCTCTCGGCCGTGGTGGTTACCGACCGCAATCCGGCGCTGGCGCGGCGCTGGTGCGACGAGCTTCTCGACCTGGCCTGGAAAGACAGGGCGAAGTGGGTCTACGAGGTCGAGCCGCTTGCGACTTCGTTTGCCCGCGCCAAGGCCATCGACACGCGGCCCGTGGTGCTGCTCGACCACTACGACAACGCGGCCTCGGGCGGCACCATGGACACCATGGCGGTGCTCGCCGGGATTCTCGAAGCAAGGCTCGAGGACGTGGCGGCGTTTGCGATCTACGACCCGGCCGCGGTGAAGGCGATGCGCGAGGCGGGACTCGGGGCGAATGTCACGCTGAAGCTCGGCGGCCGGCTCGACATGCCGAGCCTTGGTTTAAAGGGGCAACCGCTGGAAGTGGGCGGGAAGGTAAGGAATCTCTCCAACGGGCAGTTCAGGAACCGCGGCCCGATGTCGCGCGGCGTGCTCATGGATATGGGGCCGACCGCGGTGCTCGATACAGGCCGCGTGGAGATCGTCGTCATTTCGCGCCAGCAGGAGCCCAACGACCTGGAGTGTTTCGCGTCGCAGGGCATCGACCCGGCAAACAAGCGCTACCTGATGCTCAAGAGCCGCGTCCACTGGCGGGCGGGCTTCGGCGATCTTGCCCGCGCAACCGTGGAATGCGCCGGCGTTGGCGTCTGCACCTCGGACTACAGCGTTCTGGATTTCAAGCGGGTAAGAAGGCCTATCTATCCGCTGGACGCGATTTAGGCCTAATCCTTGGAATAAGGACGCACAGCCCTCATTTCGACTGTAAGTCCTATCCCTTCTGCCGCATCCACCAGCCTGTCGAGGCTGAAAGCGTCGTAGTCGTTGCACAGGCGGCTGGTCTGGGCGATCGACAGGCCCATGAAGTCGGCCGCGTCGGCGCGGCTGATATTGAGTTCGTCGATGCGGCCGCGGATGCGCGCGCGCAGCTGGGTGCGCAGGCGCGAGCTCGGCGGCGCCTTCGGTTTTGCTTTTTGTTTCACCATGTTGAATCTCCTTGGACCCTTGTCATTCTCGGCATGCTAACTCCGGCCAGCGCTGAAAGGGAAGCGTGTTGTAATTAAATGTTTCAGTTTCAGCCAATTGCAAAATTTGCATGCCATAACCCGCCTGGCCGTGGGCCTTGAATACGGCGGTTTCGGCTTCATTTAGGCCCCATGAGATCCCGTGACATCCGCAATTTCATGTGGGGCGAGGCGCTGGCGCTGCTCGAGCAGGCCGAGCGGCTGCAAAAGGCATTCTCCCGCCCGAACGAGGCCGAGCAGAGCTGGGAGCCGCCGATCGACGTGGTCGAGACCTCCGAGGCGCTGTTCGTGCATGTGGCGCTGCCGGGCGTTTCGGGTGAGGCCATCATCGTCGGCCTGGAATCCGACGCGCTGACCGTTTCGGCATTGCGGGGGTTCCCGGTCACCGCGCGGGGCGCGCGGCTGCACCGCGTCGAGATCCCGTACGGGCGGTTCTTCCGCCGCATTCCGCTGCCGGTGCGCAGCCTCGAGCCGGCGGGGCGCTCGTTCATCGACGGCTGCCTGACCCTTGCTTTCCGCAAAATCGCAGCGCAGGAGTAAACACAAATGCGTAGTGACACCCGCAGTGATACCCGCAGTGAGACCGATGCCGAACCCATCGAAGCCGCCCCGGTCGCACAGCCGAACAGCGCCGCGGGCCACAAACCCCTGCCGGCGGATGCGCTCGCGATCATTCCGCTGCGCAACATGCTGCTCTTTCCGGGCATCGTCGCCCCGGTCACGTTCGGGCGCGAAACCTCGATTGCCGCAGCACAGGAGTCGGTCAAGTCCGGCAGCCGCGTGGGGTTTCTCCTCCAGCGCGACGCCGCGCAGGACAATCCCGCGCCCGAAGACCTTCACTGGGTCGGCACCAGCGCGCAAATCCTGCGCTATATCACCGGGGCGGAAGGCGCCCACCACATGGTTGTGCAGGGCCAGGAGCGCATGCGCGTGCTCGAGTTCCTCGAAGGCTGGCCGTTCATGGTCGCGCGGGTGGCGGAGGTCAGGACCACGGGCGACGAGAAGAGTCCCGACATCGAGGCGCGCTTCCACCAGCTGAAGCAGCGCGCGATGGAGGCGCTCGGATTGCTCCCGCAGGCGCCGGACGAGCTTGCGGGCGTGATCCAGGGCATCACCTCGGCTTCGGCGCTGGCCGACCTGGTGGTCAATTTCATGGACGTGAGCGGCGGGGAAAAGCAGTCGCTGCTCGAATGTTTCGATCTGCGCGAGCGCCTGGACCGCGTGCTCAGGATCCTCAACGACCGCGTCGAGGTGCTGCGCATCTCGGCCAAGATCGGCGAGGAAACCAAGAAAGCGTTTGATGAACGCCAAAGAGAACATGTGCTGCGCGAGCAGATGCGCCAGATTCAGAAGGAGCTGGGCGAGTCCGACGACACGGCCGCCGAAATCGCGGAGCTCAAGAAGGCGGTGGACGCCGCCGGCATGCCGGAGGACGTGCACAAGCACGCCACCAAGGAGCTCAAGCGCCTGCAGCGGATGTCCGATGCCTCGGGCGAGAGCTCGATGCTGCGCACCTACCTGGAATGGCTCACCGAGCTGCCGTGGAAGGCGGAGGACGCCACCTCGATCAACTCGGCGATCGACATCGCGGAGGCGCGGCGTGTGCTGGACGCCGACCACTACGGCCTGGACAAGATCAAGCGCCGCATCCTCGAATGGCTGTCGGTGAGGAAACTCGCGCCCGAGGGCAAGAGCCCGATCCTGTGCTTCGTCGGTCCGCCCGGCGTGGGCAAGACTTCGCTCGGCCAGAGCATCGCGCGCGCCACGGGGCGCAAGTTCCAGCGCGTGGCGCTGGGCGGCGTGCATGACGAAGCGGAGATCCGCGGCCACCGGCGCACCTACATCGGCTCGATGCCCGGCAACATCATCCAGGCGCTCAAGCGCGCGCAGAGCCGCACGTCGGTGTTCATGCTCGACGAGATCGACAAGGTCGGCGCGGGCGGCTTTCATGGCGACCCGAATTCGGCCCTGCTCGAGGTGCTCGATCCGGAGCAGAACTCGAAGTTCCGCGACAACTATCTCGGCGTCGACTTCGACCTGTCGAAGGTGCTCTTCATCGCGACCGCGAACGTGCTCGACACGATCCCGGGGCCGCTGCGCGACCGCATGGAAATCATCCAGCTGCCGGGCTATACGGAAGCCGAGAAGCTGGAGATCGCCAGGCGCTACCTGGTGAACCGCCAGCTCGAGGCCAACGGCCTCAAGCCGCAACAGGGATCGATCACGGACGCCGCGATCAGCGCAATCATTGCGGACTACACCCGCGAGGCGGGCGTGCGCAACCTCGAGCGCGGGATCGGCAGCGTGTTCCGCCGTGCGGCGATGAAGATCGCCGAGGGTGAAGCGACCACGGTGGTCATCGATGAGCCTGACCTGTACGCGATCCTCGGCGCGAAAAAGTTCGAGAACGAGATCGCGCAGCGCGCCGGATTGCCTGGGGTGGCCACGGGCCTGGCCTGGACGCCGGTCGGGGGAGATATACTCTTCATCGAGGCCACCAAGGTGCCCGGCACGGGCAAGCTGATCCTCACCGGCCAGCTCGGCGAGGTCATGAAGGAGTCGGTGCAGGCCGCGCTGACGCTGGCCAAGATGCTGATCGGCGATGCGCTCGACAAGACCGACATCCACGTGCACGTTCCGGCGGGCGCGACGCCCAAGGACGGGCCGAGCGCGGGCGTGGCGATGTATCTCGCGCTGGTGTCGCTGCTCATGAACCGTCCTGTGAGGAGCGACGTCGCGATGACCGGCGAAATAAGCTTGCGCGGGCTGGTGCTGCCGATCGGCGGGGTGAAGGAAAAAGTGCTCGCGGCCCTGCGCGCCGGCATCAAGACCGTGATGCTGCCCAGGAAGAACGAGAAGGACGTCGAAGACGTGCCCGCGGATGCGCGCGCGCGGCTGGAATTTATCTTCCTCGATCGTGTCGAAGATGCGGTGAAGCACGCAATCGGCGAGCTGCCGGCCTACGAGAAGGCGGCGTAACCGCGCTGCCATCGGACTCAACCCAGGGGGGTATTCATGACTTACGAAGAACGCGACCAGCTCATCCGGTTTCTGCAGCTTCTCGTCGAGGCGCAGGCCGGGCCGAAGGACCCGCAAGCCGCGAGCCTGATCCGCGAGGCCTGCATCGCGCAGCCCGATGCGCAGTACCTGCTCGTGCAGCGGGTGATGCAGCTCGAGCATGCGCTGAAGGATGCGCAGGCCGCGCAGGCCGCGCAGAGGCCCAGCTTCATGGGTGATGCGAACTCCTGGGGGCGCGCTCCCGTGGCGTCCCAACCCGCGCCGGCAGCAGCGCCGATCCCGATGCAGCAGGCCCCGGCCCCGGCCGCGGCACCGCAGCGCAGTGCGTGGGGTTCCGGGCTGCTGGGTACGGTCGCAATGACCGCGGGGGGCGTCGTGGCGGGGTCGCTGCTTGCGCAGGGCATAGGCAGCCTGTTCGGGCACCACAACACGCCAACCGCTGATCACGCGGCGACTCCGCCGGGCGGCGGCACTCTGGTCGACACCGACTACGGCGCGTCGGGCAAGGAGAGCGACGGCGGCTATGTGGCGGAGGATTTCGACACCGGCGGCGGCGATACGGGTGAGGTGGGCTGAGCAGAGGCCTGCTGCGTATTTTCCAGATATGGCATTCCAACTGACAGGAAAGCCGCAGCAGTATTAGCTCTGATGAAGTATAAGTTATAGAATACTGAAATCCCCCGGGGCCCGCGTTCGAAACGCCTGTTGCCAGTTGCGCGCGACCCGCGCATCCTTCGCTGTCCCGTATCCCGGTGGTACTCGTGAGCACACCCCAGAAAGGAGAGGCCGCGTGCCTCCGACACCCATGAGCTTGTCCCCACCGGCCCCGCGCCGCCACCTGCATACCCGCACGATCCGCTGCGAGGGCTTCGAGCGCGAGGACGGCCTCTGGGACATCGAGGCCCGCATCATCGATACCAAGACCCATAACACCGTGGAGCCCTATCGCGGCGCGCGCGAGGCCGGCGCGCACGTGCATGACATGGAATTGCGTCTCACGCTCGATCGCAGCATGGTCGTGAAGGACATTGAGGTGTCGACCAACCACGCGCCGTATGCGCCGTGCTTCACGGTGGCGCCGGCGTACAAGGGCCTGATCGGCGCAAAGATCGGCGGCGGATGGCGCAGGGCGGTCAACGAAAACGTCGGCGGCACGAAAGGCTGCACGCACCTCAAGGAGCTCCTCATGCCGGCGGCCACGGTTGCATTCCAGACGATGGGCAGCTGGCCCAGGGAGGGCGAGGCGAAAGGGGAGGTGAAGCCTGTCCCATTGCAGGGCGACGCCGGTGCGAAACCGTACTTTCTCGACGGCTGCAAGGCGTGGGCCAGCGACGGGGAGGTCGTCGCGAAGCTCTATCCCATGCACCATGTGAAGAAGGGCTGAACGGGACACGTGAAAACACTCCGCAACCTGCTGTTGTGCGCCGCCGCCGCGCTTGCGGCCACCCCTGCTCTTGCCCAGACAGGCTATCCGAACAAAGTCGTTCGGGTGATCGTGCCTTTCCCTGCGGGCGGCTCGGCCGATTTTCTCGCGCGCGTCGTAGGCGAGAAGCTGGCGCAGAAATGGGGCCAGCCGGTCCTGGTGGAGAACCGCGTCGGGGCCGGCGGCAATATCGGCGCGGAATTCGTCTACCGGGCCGATCCCGACGGGTACACGCTCCTTTCGAGCCCGCCCGGCCCGCTGTCGATCAACCACAACCTGTACAAGAACCTGTCCTACGACCCGGCCAGGTTCGTGCCCATCACCGTGCTTGCGCTGGTGCCGAACGTGATTTCTGCGAAGACGGACCTGCCCGCGAATTCGGTGAAGGAGCTGGTTGCCTACGCGAAGGCCAATCCGGGCAAGGTGGTCTATGCTTCACAGGGCAACGGCTCGACCTCCCACCTGTCGGCGCAGATGTTTGCCACGATGACGGGCATCGAGCTGGTCCACGTTCCCTACAAGGGCGAAGGGCCGGCGCTGGTAGATCTCGTCGCCGGCAGGATCGATATCTTCATCGGAAACATAGCGGCCGGCCTGCGTTTCCACCAGGCCGGCAAGCTCAGGTTCCTCGGAGTCGCAAGCCGCAGCCGCAGCCCGGTTGCCCCGGACGTGCCTGCAGCGCCCGAATTCGGGATGCCCGATTTCATCGCGAGCGCCTGGTTCGCTTTCGTCGCCCCGCCCGGCACCCCGAATGCGATCGTGCAGCAGATCAATGCCGCCGCGGTCGAAGCGCTGAGATTGCCCGATGTGCAGAAGCGCTTCCTCGAGCAGGGCGCCGAGCCCGTAGGCAACAGCACGGCCGAAATGGCCGCCTTTGTGAGGGAAGAAACGGCGCGCTGGCAGAACGTAATCAGGACTGCCAATGTCACACTGCAATAGCCGCCGCCCTGGAGCCTCCGCATGAACGCACCCGAACCGCGCAGCGTCTGGCCCGAAGGCATGGTGTCCGGCGCGCCTTTCTGGGTTTACCAGGACGACGCCACCTACCGCGCGGAGCAGAAACGCATCTTCGAAGGGGCGGTATGGAATTACGTCTGTCTTGAAGCCGACGTTGCAAAGCCCGGCGACTACCGCACCACGTTCGTGGGCGAGATGCCGGTGATCGTGGCGCGCGGGGAAGACAGCGAAATCTACGCCTTCGAGAACCGCTGCGCGCACCGTGGCGCGCTGATCGCGCTCGACGACGGCGGTCGCAACGCCAAGGATTTCCAGTGCGTGTACCACGCGTGGACCTACGACCTCAAAGGCAACCTCAAGGGCATCGCTTTCGAGGAAGGCTCCAACGGCCAGGGCGGCATGCCGAAGGATTTCTGCAAGGCCGACCACGGCCCGCGCAAGCTCTACACCGCGACCCTCTGCGGCCTCGTGTTCGCGAGTCTGTCGGAGGACGTGCCCCCGATCGAGGAGTACCTCGGCGAGGCAATCCTCGGCCGCATCGAACGCGTCCTGTGCAAACCGATTCGCGTGATCGGCCGCTTCACTCAGGCGCTGCCGAACAACTGGAAGCTGTACGCCGAGAACGTGAAGGACACCTATCACGCGAGCCTGCTGCATCTGTTCTTCGGCACATTCCGCATCACGCGGCTCACCCAGGGGGGCGGCGTGCTGGTGAGCGAGGACGGCGGCCACCATGCGAGCTACACGATCGACGCGCCCGGCGACGCGAAGAGCGAGGAATACGCGAAGCAGGGCATCCGCTCGGAGAGCAAAGGCTACAAGCTCGCGGATCCCTCCATGCTCGACTCGGTCGACGAATTCGGCGACCGCATCCAGCTGCAGATCCTCACCGTCTTCCCGGGTTTCGTGCTGCAGCAGATCAATAACGCGCTTGCCGTGCGCCAGATCCTGCCCAAGGGGATCGGCCGCATGGAGCTCAACTGGACCTACTTCGGTTTCGAGGACGACTCACCGGAGATGAAGAAGCGCCGCCTCAGGCAGGCCAATCTTGTCGGTCCCGCGGGATTCGTGTCGATGGAGGACGGTTGCGTGGGCGGTTTCGTGCAGCGCGGCGTGGCCGCGGCGGCAGACGCCTTCTCGGTGATGCAGATGGGCGGCGACGCCACGCAGACCGACACGACGCGGGCGACCGAGGCTTCGGTGCGCGGCTTCTGGAAAGCTTACCGTACGCACATGAGGATTTGAGATGGGCTCGATGGCCCTGCCTGCTGCGGACCTCAATTCGCGCCTGATCCGGCTCAACGCCGAATATGCGCGCGCGCTCGACGACGGCAATTTCGAGGCGTGGCCGGAGTTTTTCCTCGAAGACGGCCTCTACAAGCTGACCACTGCCGACAACCATGCGCAGGGCATGGAGGCCGGCGTGATCTACGCCGATTCGCGCAACATGCTGCGCGATCGCATTTCGGCGCTGCGCGTGGCGAACATCTACGAGCGCCAGCGCTATCGCCACCTCGTAGGGTTGCCCGCGGTGCTCGCGCTCGAAGGCGGCGCCGTTCGCTGCGAAGCCTCGTTCCTGGTCGTGCGCATCATGCGCGACGGCGCAATGGACTTGTTCGCGACCGGGCGCTATCTCGACCGCATCGAGGAGGACACGGGCGGCACGCTGCGTTTTCGCGAGCGCATCGCGGTGTGCGACAGCAACCGGTTCGACACGCTTGTGGCGATCCCGCTTTGAAGGTCGCCGCGGTGAAAATTGCCGCGTGAAAATTGCCATCACAATCGGCGACCCGAACGGGATCGGCCCGGAGATCGCGGTCAAGGCTGCGAGGAAATTCGCCGGCGGCGGCGTCGAGCCGGTGCTGGTGGGCGACGCGTTTGTAATCCGTAAATACGGCGGGGACGGCCTGGCGATCGCACCGGTCGGGGCGCTCGATCCCGCCGGCTTTTCTCCGGGCAGAATCGATGCGCGCGCAGGCGCCGCAACGGTGGCCTATGTGCGCGAGGCGGTGCGCCTCGTCAATGCGGGCGAGGTTGCGGCCATCGTCGCGTGCCCGCAGTCCGAGACCGCAATCAACAGCGCGGGCATTCCATTTTCCGGCTACGCGGGTCTGCTCGCGCAGCTCACCGAAACGCCCGAAGACAAGGTGTTCCTGATGCTGGTGGCCGCGGGATTGCGCATCGCCCACGTGACGCTGCATGAGAGCGTAAAGAGCGCGCTGGGCCGCATCACCGCGGACCGCGTGGTTGGCGCGGGCCTTGCCGCCGTAAAGGCCGTGCAGCGCCTCGGTGTGGCGAACCCGAAGCTCGGCGTGTTCGGCATCAATCCGCACGCGGGCGAGAACGGCTTGTTCGGCGATGACGATGACCGGATTACGCGGCCCGCGGTGCGCCGCCTGCGGGAGCTCGGCGTGGCTGCCGATGGGCCGGTCGGGGCGGACCTGATCCTGTCGCAGAGAAAGCACGACGTTTACCTGGCCATGTTTCACGACCAGGGCCATATCCCGATCAAGCTGCTGTCGCCTTTGCGCTCCTCCGCGCTGTCGATCGGCACGCCGGTCCTTTTTTCGAGCGTGGGGCACGGAAGCGCCCACGATATCGCCGGCAAGGGCGTGGCCGACCCGGCATCGGTCATCGAGACGTTCGCCCTGCTGAGCGGCGCGGCGCGCTGATCCTTGGCGAGCTTCACGATCCGGGTTGCGGATACCGACATCGCTTTTGCCTGCGATGACGGGACCACGATTCTCGAAGCGGCGCGCCGCGCCGGCTATGAAATGCCGTATTCGTGCCGGCGCGGCGTCTGCGCAAGCTGCCGCGGTCTCGTGCGGTCGGGCGAGATCGACACGCCGTACCCCGGGGACCTCTACACCCTGTTCTGCCAGGCCACGCCGAAGTCCGACCTCGAAATCGTGCCGCGCGAGATCCGCCGCATCGACCCTGCGGCCAGGAGCACGATCGATGCCAAAGTATTGCGTGTAGTCGAAGCGGCCGACGACGTGAGGATCGTGCAGCTGCGCTTTCCGGCCGGCGTGAGAGCGAAATTCAAGGCGGGGCAGTATCTCGAGGTGCTCCTGCCCGACGGTGCGCGACGCAGTTTTTCGATGGCCAATGCGCCACAGCAGAGCGACGTGGCGGTCCTGCATGTGCGCGTGGTGCCGGGCGGAAAATTCTCCCGGGAAGTGCTGCCGAAACTCGCGCCCGGCGCCATCCTTCGGGTCGAAATACCGGCCGGCGATTTCTGGCTGCGCGACAGCGCCAAACCTGCCGTTTTCGTCGCGAGCGGCACCGGATTTGCGCCGGTCAAATCGATGCTCGAAGACGCGTTCCGCAAAAAAGATGCACGACAGATGGTGCTGTACTGGGGTGCGCGGCGCAGGAAAGACCTGTACCTAATCGAACTGGCGGAGAAATGGGCGGTCCAACAACCACCGTTCCGGTTCATCCCGGTGCTGTCGGAGCCTGACCAGGACTGGCAGGGAAGAACGGGTATTGTGCATCGCGCCGTGATGGAGGACTACCCGACGCTCGCGGGCCGGCAGGTTTATGCCTGTGGCGTGACCGCAATGATCGATGCCGCGCGGCGGGACTTCACGTCCGCGCGCGGCCTTGCACCCGATGATTTCTTCTGTGACGCGTTTGTCACGCCTGCCGATCCGATAACCCGATAAAGGAAACGTCCATGGATGCAGCCCTCAAACCCCTCTACGACCGCGGCCTCAAGGTGAGGAAGGAAGTGCTCGGTGACGCGTATGTCGACAACGCGATCAATTCCGCCGACGAGTTTTCGCTGCCGCTGCAGGAGTACCTGACCGCGCACGCCTGGGCGGCCAGCTGGGCGCGGCCCGGGCTGGAGAAGAAGACCCGCTCGATGCTCAACCTCGCGATGCTCACCGCGCTCAACCGCGGCCACGAGTTCAGGATCCACGTGAAGGGCGCGCTGAACAACGGCGTCACCAAGGAGGAGATCCGCGAGATCCTGATCCATGCGGCGGTGTACTGCGGAGCGCCGGCCGCCATGGACAGCTTCCGGATCGCAAAGGAAGTCTTCAAGGAGCAGGGCATTTAGGATGCTTGCATGGCTCAGGTCGCGTCTTCGTCCCGGGCCGCTCCTCAGGAAGCTCGGCCCCGGCCTCATCACCGGTGCCGCCGACGACGATCCGAGCGGCATTGCGACCTACTCGCAGGCCGGTGCGCAGTTTGGCTACGGCATGCTCTGGTCGGTGCTGTTCACCTATCCGCTGATGGTCGGAATCCAGGTCGTAAGCGCGCGCATCGGGCGCGTTACCGGCCAGGGGCTGGCGGCCAATATGCGCCTGCACTATCCCCGCTGGCTGGTCTATTCGCTTGTCTGGCTTCTGCTGGTCGCCAACACCATAAATATCGCGGCGGACCTCGGCGCGATGGCGGCTGCGCTGCAACTGATCGCCGGCGGCCCGGCGCACCTCTACGTGGCGCTGTTTGCATTCGGATCGCTGGCGCTCCAGATCTGCGTCCCGTTTCCGCGCTACTCGCCGATCCTGAAATGGCTGACGATGGCGCTGTTCGCCTATGTAGGGACGCTGTTCCTCATCGATATTCCATGGGAGAAGGTCGCGCGCGGAACACTGCTCCCCTCGATCAGGCTCGATTCGGCCTACCTGGTGATGCTCGTGGCGGTATTCGGCACCACGATCAGCCCCTACCTGTTCTTCTGGCAGGCCTCGCAGGAGGTGGAGGAACAGCGCGCCGCTCCGGGACAGGAGCCTCTGATCGAGAAGCCGCAGCAGGCGGAAAGGAATTTCCGGCGCATCAAAATCGACACCTACCTCGGAATGGGATTTTCCAATCTCGTGGCGTTTTTCATCATGCTCACCACGGCGGTCACGCTGAATGTCCACGGTGTCACCGATATCCAGACCTCCGCGCAGGCGGCCGAGGCGCTGCGCCCCATCGCGGGGGATTTCGCCTTCTGGCTGTTTGCTGCCGGAATCGTCGGCACGGGGCTGCTTGCGGTGCCGGTGCTGGCAGGGTCGGCCGCGTATGCCGTGGCCGAAACCTTCAAATGGAGGATCGGCCTCGGCCTCCCCTTGCTCGAGGCACGCGGTTTCTACGCCATCCTGTCCGCGGCGACGCTGCTTGGCGTGGGCATGAATCTCTCGGCGATCGATCCGATCAGGGCGCTGATCTGGAGCGCGGTGATCAACGGCGTGATCTCGGTGCCGATCATGTGCGTAATGATGCTCATGGCGGTGCGGCCCGAGATCATGGGGCAGTTCGTCGTAACGCGGCGGCTTAAGTGGCTGGGCTGGCTTGCAACGGGAGCGATGGCAGCTGCGGTGCTGACAATGCTCGCTACAGCCATCCCGACTTCCTGAAGCGGAACCAGAGGTAGATGTCGATGCCGAACATGAGGCCGAGAGCGAAAGGGTAGCCCCACAGCCACTTGAGCTCGGGCATGTGGTCGAAATTCATGCCGTAGACCCCGGCGACCATGGTGGGCACCGCCACGAGCGCGGCGTACGCGGCAAGGCGCTTGGTGGTCTCGTTCTCGGCCAGGGTGATCAGCGAAAGATTGACGGAGGTGGCGGTCGTCACCATCTCGCGCGTGGAATCGATGTTCTGGTTGACGCGGACCAGATGGTCGTGCACGTCGCGGAAATACTCGCTCATGCCCGCGCAGACCTGCGGGACCCTGCCGCCGTAGAGCTTGCCGATCGAGTCGAGCAGCGGGCCGGATGCGTGCTTCAGGGTCATCAGCTTGCGCTTGAGGTCGTAGAGCGCTTCGATATTGGCGCGCGTGGTCGAACCGCCCGAGAAGATGCGCGACTCGATTTCCTCCAGTTCGGTCTCAAGGGAATCGAATACCGGGAAATAGCGGTCTACGATCGCGTCCATCAATGCGTACAGCACGTACCCGGCGCCGTGCTTCAGGAGCTCCGGCTCGCGCTCGCAGCGCGCGCGCACGTCCTGGAACCCCCTCGTCGTGCGGTTGCGGACGGAGAGCACGTAGTTGCGGCCGACGAATATGTCGACCTCGCCCACGATGAGCTCGCCGCCATCGATCTCGATCGTTTGCAGGACGGCGAAGAGCGAGTCCCCATACTCCTCGATTTTGGGCCGCTGGTGCCCGTGCCTGGCATCTTCGACCGCGAGCTCATGCAGGTCGAATTCCTCTTTCATCTGCTCGAGTTCCGCAGGCTCGGCGTCCTTGAGCGCGACCCAGACAAAGCAGTCGGGGCGGCTCACGTACGTGCTTATGTCTTCGACCGGGATTTCGGCGAGCTTCCTGCCGTCCTGGTACGCAACGCAGTTGATCAGCATGGGCGGATGATAACGGTAAAATATGCCTTTTTCCGGGCACAAATCCATGCTGCAACTCTCCAGGCGCGCGCAGAACCTCGGCACCGAGAATGCCTTCGTCGTGCTCGCGGAAGTCAACAGCCTTGCGCGTACCGGCAAGGACATCATTTCCTTCTGCATCGGGCAGCCCGACTTTCCGGCACCGCCGCACGTGCAGGAAGCCGGCATCCGCGCGATACGCGAAGGCAAGCACGGCTACACGCCTTCCGCCGGCATCGATCCCCTGCGCGAAGCTGCGGCGAAGTACATGGCCGCGATGCGTGGCGGACTGCCGATCCGTCCCGAGGACGTGGTAGTCGGCGCCGGTGCCAAGCCTTTCATTGCCTACGCGATCCTGTCGGTGACCGACTACGGCGTCGGCGACGAGGTGATCTATCCGAACCCGGGCTTTCC